>JAJZYA010000035.1 GCA_021806285.1 bacterium
GTTTGATGCTTAGCGTCGTCTATTATTTGAGCACTAATTTGACGATTAGAAATATTAACACTTAGTCTAGGTCGATCTGAGTTGCCTCTTATTTTTGACCTAATCTTATTTTTTCTTCTAAGCAAGTGTATTTTCTTATTATCTATCTCTTTCATTATTTATCCTTACCGCTTTTACCGCTTTTTCTAATTATGCGCTCATCAACATATTTAATTCCTTTACCTTTATATGGCTCGGGTTTCTTTATGGCTCGTATCTCTGCTGCTACTTGACCGACCTTCTGTTTGTCGATTCCATTGATGGTAATAATATTTTGCTCAACACTAACAGTAATACCTTCAGGTATTTTATAGTCGACTTCATGAGAGAAGCCAACGTTTAATTTTAAATTAGTGGGTGTAGAGTTAACTTTATATCCAACTCCGTTGACCTCTAACTTTTTAAAGAATCCTTCGCTTACTCCAATAATTAGATTATTTAATAAGCTTCGGATTAAGCCATGTCTTGCTTTTAGAATTGCGTCGTCGTTTCTTCGAGATACAATAACGTTTGATTCATCTATTTTAACGTCAATACCTTCTAATAGCTGCATACTTAAACTTCCTTTAGGTCCGCTAACTTTAATCTCGTTATTGTTGACTTCAACATTAACTCCGGTAGGTATTTTGATTGGTAATTTTCCTATTCTACTCATAATTTATATCACCTGACAAATTAATTCACCGCCAACTTTTTGTTTTCGGGCGTCCTCACCTGTCAACAAACCTTTGGAAGTGCTTAATATTACTATTCCTCTTCCCTGTCTAACCTTTGGAATCTTCGAAACTGAAACATATAATCTTTTACCTGGTCTAGATAACTTCTTGATTTCACTGATCCTTGGATTAGTACCTTCGGAGTTAAGTGTTAAGTGTAGATATTTAAAGTTTTGATCTTTCTTAACAACTAATGAATCAATGAAATTATTTTCAACTAAAAGTTTAGCAACTTGTTCTTTTAAGATGCTATGAGGAAGAATAACAACGTTTTTATTAACTAAAATCGCGTTTCGAATCCTTGCTAACATATCTGCTACTGGGTCTATCGTAAAATTGCTCATTATTCCTCCTTTCTTTACCAACTTGATTTTGTTACTCCAGGTATTTCGCCTTTAGATGCGTGTTCCCTGAAACTTATACGACTTAATCCAAATCTTCTCATATATCCTCTTGGTCTTCCGGTTTCAACACATCTGTTGGTGTGTCTAACGGGAGACGCATTTCTTGGCAGTCTGGCTAGACCTTCTAAATCACCAATGGCTTTTAATTCCGCTCTTTTGTTAGCGTATTTAGCAATCATTTTGGTTCTTTTTTGGTCTCTAGCTATTATTGATTTCTTGGCCATTACTTGTTCTCCTTTTCAAAGGGCATACCAAACTTTTCTAATAAACCTTTAGTTAGTTCCTTATTATTAGTATTAAATACAATATTTACTTGTAAAGGGTGAGCCGTGGTAGTTTCTTCAAATGATAATTCTGGAAATACGGACTGATCAATGAAACCTATGGAATAATTTCCATTTTTATCAAAAGCGCTATTTTTGACTCCGTGAAAATCTCTTAGTCTAGGTAACACTAAATTGATCAATCGTTCAAGGAATTCATACATGCGATCACCTCTTAGGGTGACTTTGAGACCCACAACGTTACCTTCTCTTAATTTAAATGCTGCAATAGATTTCTTAGCTTTGGTTTGAATAGGTGATTGTCCAGTTATTTTAACAATTGTGTTTGTAGCTACTTCTAGAAGCTTTTTATCGTCTTTAGCTTTACCTAATCCGCTATTTATGACAATCTTTCGAACTTTAGGGACTTGATTAATATTTTTTAAACCATATTCAGTTTTAAAATCTGGAGCGATTTCTTTTAGGTATTTTGTCTTGAAAGCTGGTGTGTAATCAGTATTAGCCATTAGCTTATCTCCTTATTGGACTTTTTATAAACACGCGTCTTTTTGCCATCAGCACTTAACTTATATCCAATCCTAGATGGTTTTTTTGTAGTAGGTTCAATGATAGCCACTTTACTAACCCATATTGGCTTTGTAACTTCTTCAATCCGTCCAACACTATTTTCTCGAGTTGGCTTGCGGTGAATTTTTACAATATTAATTCCTTCAACGGTAACCTTGTTTAGTTTTGGATGGGTTTTTACCACTTTTCCAGTTTTACCCTTATACTTACCACTTAGAACAACCACTTTGTCACCTGTTTTCAATTTAATTTTGAAGATCTTATTTAATTTGGCTTTCATTACAGTACCTCCGGAGCTAAGCTTATTATTTTGGAATAGCCTAAATCTCTTAATTCTCTAGGAACTGGTCCAAATATACGAGTAGCTTTTGGTAATTTATCGTCACCAATAATAACAGCTGCGTTTTCATCGAAAGATATGGTTGATCCATCGGGTCTTTTAATCTGTTTAGTGGTACGAACAATAACAGCTTTTACGACGGATTTTCTTTTAACATTACCATTAGGAGCAGCCGCTTTAACACTAGCAACAATTACATCACCGATTCTAGCGTATCGTCTTCCACTGCCACCTAGAACTCTAATACAGAGCAATTCCTTTGCTCCAGAGTTGTCGGCTACAGATAGTCTTGTTTCTTGCTGTATCATTACTTTTCTTCCTCTTTTGACTTATCCTTTGATTCTTTTTTAGATTCTGAAGGGTTTTCTTTAAGGACTTCAAGGGTTTCCTGTTGAATTTGTGCTTTGGTAGTAATTTTATCTAGAATATAGTGCTTTCTTTTGCTAATCGGTCTGGTTTCTGAGATTATAACTAGATCTCCAATATTAGCTTCATTCTTAGAATCATGTGCCATATATTTTTTACTGATAGTATATTGTTTTTTATAAATTGGATGAGACTTTCTAAAATGGGTCAAAATAGTTATAGTCTTATCGTTTTTAACAGAGACAACCTTACCTGAGATAGTTTTAGCCATTTTACGAAACCTCCTTATTAATTTTTTCAGAAAGTACTGTTAATATTCTTGCAAGATCTTTTCTGGATTTTCGAACTGTTCTAACATCATTAAGCTCACCAAGCGACAATCGTCTCTTTTGATCAGCAATCGCATCACGCAATTTGGCGCTTTGTTCAGTAAGTTCTTTAGTGCTCATTTTTCTAATTTCAATAATATTCATAGTCTATACCTCATGCCTAACTAAAAATTTAGTCTTAACTGGCAGTTTATGAGCGGCTAATCTCATTGCTTCCTTGGCTAGTTCTTCGTTTACACCTTGCATTTCAAAAAGTATAGTACCAGTTCGTACTTTGGCTACAAAAAATTCAGGAGAACCTTTTCCACTACCCATTTTTACGTCTTGTGGTTTTCTTGTAACCGGAGTATGAGGGAATATTCTGATCCAAATTTTACCACCTCTTTTAATATATCTAGTCATAGCCTGTCTAGCGGCCTCAATTTGTCTTGCCGTGATTCTTTCGTTACCTTGAGATTGCAAAGCATAGTCTCCGTAGGCAATTTTATTTCCGCTAGTAGCTACACCTCGAATTTTACCTTTTCGGACTCTTCGAAATTTAGTACGTTTTGGAGCTAACATCTTAGTTTACCTCTCCTTTATAAATCCAGACTTTAACACCAATAATTCCAGCTACTGTCCGAGCATTGACTTGGGCATAGTCTATATTAGCTCGAATAGTTTGTAGTGGAACTGATCCGGCAACTTCTTTTTCTCTTCTAGACATTTCGACACCGTTTAAACGGCCTGAAACTTCAATTCTGACACCTTTTGCCCCAGCTCTCATAGTTGCTGCTGCAGCAGACTTTATAGCTTTTCTAAAACTCATTCTTTTTTCTAATTGATGAGCTATATTTTCGGCAACTAGTTTAGCAAATAAATCACTTTTCTTAATTTCTTCGATATTTATTCTCGTAGGTACCTGATAAATTTTTTCAATTGCAACTTTAAGCTCATTAGCACCATTACCACCTCTTCCAATAACAACACCAGCTTTTGCAGTATGAATAGTTACCGTAACTAAATTAGGAGTTCGAGCTATTTCAACTTTGTTAATAGCAGCTCTAGAGCCTAAATTCTTGTCAATTAATTTACGAACTTTTAAGTCTTGAGTCAGAAAAGTAGAGTAATCTTTCTTGGGTGAAAACCACTTACTTTGCCAATCCTTATTGACCTGTAGTCGCATTGAGATGGGGTTTACTTTTTGACCCATTATTTGTTCTCCTTTGCTTTAGTGTCTACGGTTTTCTTTTCTTCTCTCTTAGTACCGTCAATTACAACCCTTATATGAGCTGATCTTCGTTTGAAGGGATTGGCTGATCCTCTGGCTGCAGGTCGATATCTTTTTAGTGACATACCTGGGCTAACACTTATCTCTGTAATCATTAATCCTTTTGAAGCATAATTATGGTTATGCAAGGCATTGGCTTTAGCACTTTTAATTGTTTTAGAAACTGCCATTGCGGAACGTCTTTTAGTGTGATCAAGAATTACTAAAGCATCATCAACGCTTCGACCTCTAACTAAAGCAGCTACTACTGCTACTTTTCTAGGACTAATTCGAACATTTTTAGATATAGCTTTTACTGACATATTATTTTCCCTTTGCTAACTTTCCACCATGTTTTCTAAATTTCCTAGTAGGAGCGAACTCACCTAATTTGTGTCCAACCATATTTTCGGTAACAAAGACTGGTACATGGACCTTTCCATTGTGGACAGCAATAGTTTTTCCAACAAACTCTGGTGGGATTGAACTTGCTCGAGCCCAGGTCTTAACTATAGTACGATCATCGCTAGCAAGAGCCGCAATTTTCTTAGCTAATTTAAAATCTACGAATGGTCCTTTTTTAAGTGATCTACTCATCTATTTCTTCCTCTTACTTTGATGTCTTGTTCTGACAATTAACTTATTGCTGACTTTTCGTCGGCGTGTCTTATAGCCAAGGGTTTTTTGACCCCATGGAGTTTTTGGAGCTGTTCCGTGGCCTTTACCACCTCCAACACCGTGTCTACCACCATCACCACCACCATGAGGATGATCTACGGCGTTCATAACAACACCTCTCACGCTTGGTCTAATACCTTTATGTCGATTACGTCCGGCTTTACCAATTTTGATATTCTGATGTTGTTCGTTTCCGACGACACCGACGCTTGCAAAACAGTTTTCATTAATTAGACGAATTTCTCCGCTAGGAAGCCTGAGTTGAGCATAGCCATTGTCCTTGCCCATTAATTGAGCGGAATTTCCAGCACTTCGTACTAATTTAGCTCCACCATTAGGTTCAAGTTCAACAGCATGCACGATAGATCCTACAGGAATAACTTTGAGTGGCATTCGATTGGAGTTGCTAATAGCAATATCTTCTAAACCGCTCCTAATGACTTGGCCTATTTTAAGGTCGTTTGAAGCAATTATATATCTATACTGATTATCTTTACCTCTTAATAAAGCAATTCGCGCACTTCGGTTTGGATCGTATTCGATTTGCATTACGGTTCCTTCATAGTCTTGAGGTAATTTAAAACTAATAATTCGATAGAATCTCTTAGTTCCGCCACCTTTATGTCGGGTAGTTATTCGTCCTTGATTATTACGTCCGGAACCTCGCTTTTTAATTACTAATAACGACTTCTTTGATCTTTTAGCCGTTAAGGAATCAAAATCCTGGGTAGTCATACCCCTTAATCCAGGAGTTGTCGGGTTGTAATATTTAATAGCCATTTTAGTTACCCTCTCCTCTTCGTGATCTTAAGAAACGCCTCTTTGAAGTTGATTCTTTAGGTTTTTGAAGCTTTTTTGCGCTTTCTTTTTCAATTGCTTTATTAATTTGTTCTTGGGTCTTTTGTTGCTTCTTCTCTTCTTCCTCTATGCTTTCGAAGAAAGGTAAGCTATTTCCTTTCTCTAATCTAACATAAGCTTTCTTAAAGCCAGGCCTTTGACCTTGTTTGTTAGAACTTCTTTTTGCTGTAATCGAAATAACTCGTTTTCTCTTACCATTATAATTAGTAATATTTACATCCCTTACGACGACATTAAATTGGGCTTCGACAGCTCTCTTAATAGCTAATTTATTAAGATTAGCATCAACTTTAAATACGAAAGTATTTAACTCTTTACTTTGAGTATATGTCTTTTCATTTAAAAGAGGTAGTAAGGCAATATCTTTACTCATTACTTAGCCTCCGTATTTCTTTTGATAATTTCATCTAAAGCGTTTTTGGTAATAATAACATAGTCATTGTCGAGAAGTTTATTGACACTTAAAGTCTTGTCTCCGGATAACGAAAGATTTGGGATATTGGCGCTTGCTTTAATAAGATTTTCGCTCAAGACTTGGTCTACTAACATAACCTTGCCATTAACTTTAAGTTTTTCAATAAGCTTAGTTAAGTTTTTAGTCTTATTATCTTTAAGATCAAATTTATCTATAACTATAATCTTGTTCTGTTTCATCTGTAAGGATAAAGCTTGCCATTTAGCTTGAGATAGAGTCTTTTTATTAACCCGAGTCTTATAGTTCTCTTGACCAGTAGGTCCAAAGACAATACCACCACCACGCCATATAGGGTTACGACTGGATCCAAAACGAGCTCGTCCTGTACCTTTTTGTCTCCAAGGTTTACGTCCACCACCACTAATTAATCCTCGGGTCTTAGTAATAGCTATGTTATCTCGGTGATTATTTAAATTAGCATGATATACCATTTTTAGAAGGTCTTGATTTTCACTTTCTTTAATAAAAGATTTAGAGACCTTATATGGTGTTGCTTGTTTTGTACCAGTGGAAGTATAGCTATCTAAGTTCATAATATTACTTTAACCCTCTTATTTCGATTAAGCCTTTGCGAGGTCCTGGTACGGCACCATATAGGCCAATAACTCTTTGATCTAAATCTATTAATGCTACTTCTAGATTTTTAATAGTTACGTTTGTGTGGCCCATTTGCCCAGCCATTTTTTTACCTTTAAAAATATGCTGAGGGTACATTGACCCAATAGAACCGACTCGACGATAACTTCTACCACCATGCGTTTTTCGACCACGATGGAAGTTATGCCTTTTAATAGTTCCAGCCCAACCTTTACCTTTGGTTAGTCCTCTAACATGGACCTTCTCACCTACACTAAAAACGTCGGCTGTAATTTGAGAGCCGACGTTTATATCACTTGAATCATCTTTATTAGATAGTCTAAATTCTTTAAGCATTTTAGG
>JAJZYA010000036.1 GCA_021806285.1 bacterium
TAATACAAATAATATTATGAGTATTAAAATACCTACGCTAATAACTAACAACCGAGATTTAGAAAAGTTTAAATTCATCTTATTTTTAGTTGGTGGATTTAAGATGAAATCGTAATCTTGGTTATAATAAGTCTCATTAGGTTGAGTTTGTGGAAATTGGTTATTTTGATTATCGTTTTGCATTTATTTATTTAAACATAAGCCTAAACTATCTTCCATCTTTTTTCATGAATAACTTGTCATTATTAATTAAATGTTAAATACTTTGATTATGGATCTTAAACAAGAGGTAAAGAATAGACTATCCATTGAAGAGGTTATCGGCTCATATTTGGAACTAAAAAGAGCTGGTCGCAATTTTAAAGCTAAGAGTCCATTCACAAACGAAAAAACACCTAGTTTTATAGTTAGTCCCGAGAAACAGATTTGGCATGATTTTAGTTCAGGTAAAGGTGGGGATATTTTTAGTTTTATTATGGAGGTCGAAGGTTTAGATTTTAAGGACGCCCTAGAAATGTTGGCCCATAAAGCTGGCTTAGATCCTGAGCAGTTCAAGGAAAAGCCATCTAAGAAATTACCAATTACCAAACAAAGACTTTATGAAGCTAACGAATACGCGGTTAAGTTTTATCAGGTTCAACTTACAAAGAGCAAAACAGCTTTAGATTACATATTAAAAGAACGAATTTTTAGTAAAGAGACTATTTTAAAATGGAGATTCGGCTATTCTCCCAATACTGGAACGGCTTTATATAAGTTCTTGAGATCGAAAGGATTTACTGATAGAGAGCTTCGATACAGCGGACTAATTACCTATAAGAACGGCCAGTATATAGATATGTTTAGATCAAGACTGATGATTCCATTATCTGATCCCCAAGGTGGTATGGTGGGCTTTACTGCTAGAGCTTTAAGCCCTAATGATCGGGGACCAAAATATATTAACACTCCCAATACCATAATCTACGATAAAAGTCGGCACGTTTTTGGTCTAAATTTTGCCAAATCCGCTATTAGGCAAAGTGGCTATGTTGTTGTATGTGAAGGAAATTTAGATGTTGTTTCCAGTCATCAAGCCGGAGTTAGTCAGGTAGTAGCCACGGCCGGTACGGCTATAACCGAAAGCCACTTGAAAGCTTTAAGTTATTTGAGTGGAGACGTTAGGTTAGCTTTTGATTCAGATAATGCGGGACTTAATGCCACCCAAAGGGCAATAGCATTAGCCTCTAAAATGAAACTTAATTTAAATGTAATCTCTATCGATAAAGCTAAGGATCCGGACGAATTAATAAAAATAGATGTTAATCTCTGGATTAATGCCATTAATGAAGCTAAATATGCCATCGATTGGTTTATAGATGTTTTAAAAAATAGTCTTGATTTAACTAGTGCTCCCGGAAAAAGAATGTTTAGCGATCGAGTTCTAGATCTGATAAAAAATATCGACGACGAGGTGGAAAAAGATCATTATTTAATTGAAATATCTAAGTTACTTAATGTAAGCCGTCATTCCCTAATTTCTAAGATGCATGGACAAATTGAAAAATCTCCTAAAAAGGTTAATAAAAAAATTATTGCTAATTTAAAGATCGATACTAAAAATTTAGAATTTAATAAACTCCAAGATAATTTTTTGGCACTAATGCTAGAAAGGCAGACTTTAAGAGACCTCTTAACCGGCTTAGAGAAAAAAATGTTTACTAAAAATGAAGCATCTCTTCTTTTTGAAATGATAGTCACCAATATAGACCGGGATTTAGAAGAAATAAACATTAAGAAGTTTAAAAAAATTGAGGATTATGTTAAAATAGAGCAATTATTATACGAAGAACTTTATAGTGACTTAGATCTTAATGAACTACATTATGAAGCTTCCAGATTAAAGTCTCGAATAATCGAGTTATACGTAAAAATTCAAAAAGAAAACATAAGTCAAGAATTAAAAATGTCCAATACTTCTAAAACTAGAGAGCTACTTGAAGAAGCTAAAAGATTAGATCAATTATTAAACCAAACTAAAGAGGAAAGTATTAACTATGCCAAGGAAAGCTAAAAATAATAAAGATAATTCTAAAGCAATTGAAAAGCTAAGAGCTAATTTAATAGAAAAAGCTAAAGCCGATGGAACTATAACCCAGAGGGAAATAAGCGATATTTATCCAGATGCGCCTGAAAATGCAGAGGCAATAGATAGTCTCTATACGGAATTGGCAGACGCTAATGTTGAAATTATAACTGAACCGGATGAAACCGAATTTATCGATGAGTGGGTCGATGAAGATAGTGAGGAAGTTGTAGATGAAAACGCGGCCGCCTATGTAGATGATGATATTGCTGACGATTCAGTTAGGCTTTATTTGAGAGAAATAGGTAAAATCCCACTTCTTACAGCCGATGAAGAGCTGTCTTTAGCTAAGAGAGTTGTGAGTGGAGATAAAGATGCTAAGGCTAAAATGGCAGAAGCCAATATGCGCCTAGTAGTTTCGATAGCTAAAAGATATGTTGGAAGAGGTTTAGATCTTTTAGACTTAATTCAGGAAGGTAATACTGGCTTGCTTAGGGCTGTAGAAAAGTTTGATCCAGACAAGGGCTTTAAGTTTTCAACTTATGCTACTTGGTGGATTAGGCAAGCTATAACTAGAGCTATTGCTGACCAGGCCAGAACAATTAGGATACCTGTTCACATGGTCGAGACTATCAATAAATTACTACGTACTCAAAGACGTTTAACTCAGGAACTTAATCGAGAGCCGACTAATGAAGAGATAGCTAAAGCGATGGAGTTGGAGGTTGATAAAGTCGAACATATCATGAAGATTAAACAAGACATTAGTTCGCTTGATGCCTCTATTAGAGATGACGAGGAAGATTCCGTACTTTCTGATTTTATTGAAGATGAAGATACTATTTCTCCAGAAGAATCTGCTACGGGCCAACTATTAAAAGAGCAAGTAAAAGATATGCTTGGAGCTTTAACCGAAAGAGAACAAAAGATCTTGAAACTGAGATTTGGTCTTGAGGATGGGAAAAGCCATACCTTGGAAGAGGTTGGTCAGGAATTTTCAGTAACCAGAGAGCGCATCAGACAAATTGAGGCTAAGGCTCTAGCTAAATTAAGAAAACATAAAGATGCTAAAAAGCTTCACGACTACATTAAGTAGTTTTAAATTTTAATTTTCAGTCTTTCTAGAAGACGCTTAAGGTCGTTAATTAGACTTTCTTTTGACATGTCGTTAGCAAGATAGTAGTCTGCGTTGGCAATTGGTCCACCCTTTTCTAATCCTACGATTTCGTTATAATCTCTTAAACTAGCATCTTCTTCATTATAGGAACGAACGGATCTAGTAGATAGTCTTTTATGTCTGATACTTCGAGGTGCTACAACAGCAATTATTATGGCTTTATCTCCAAATATTTCTTTAAAAATATTGTATTCTGTCCAGCTATATAATCCATCAACCACAACTATTTCTTTATTTTTTTCAAAAAAATCTTCTATTTGCTTTATTATTCTGATTGCTAATGCACCATTACCATCCTTCTTTCGAAGGTCTTCTCTAACTATTTTTTCGTTATATTCATTCCAATCTAAACCCCGATCTAGCACTTCTTGAAGCACTATTCCACCAAAATATACGGAAGGCAGCCCTTTGGACTTGAGATAATCCACACAAACAGTCTTTCCTGCTCCTGCCATGCCAACAAAAACTAGGGCTTTTTTATTTTCACTCATTAATAAATATTATACGTCCATATTTAAGTAATTTAAAGAGTATACTGTAAGTTAGAGAGATGGATTCAAAGAGATTAGTTATCATTGATGGTAAGAGTGTTTTTTATAGGGGCTATTATGCAATGTCTAGCCTTAAAACCTCAGACAATATTCCCACTGGCGGAATATATGGTTTTGCGACCATGGCTATTGAAATTATAAGAAGACTTAACCCTGATTATATTGCGGTAGCTTGGGATAAGCCTAAAACTAACATTAGAAAAAGACTTAAGTTGTATTCCGAATATAAAGCTGGAAGAAAACCTGCTCCTCCTGATTTTTATGCTCAAATACCGATTCTACATGAATTGTTAGAGGCTCTGGGCTGGCCTTTATATGAAATGGATGATTATGAGGCGGACGATATTATGGGTACTCTAGCTCTTCAGGCCTCTAAAAAAGGAATAGAAACAATTCTAATAACTTCAGACCTAGATCTACTTCAGGTTGTTTCGGATAATATTAAGGTTTATGCTCTAAAAACCGGTTTAAGTAATATAGAGTTTTACTCTCCAAAAACTTTCGAAGCAAAACACCATATCAAAGTAAGTCAATTTTTGGATTTAAAAGCCTTAAAGGGTGATAGTTCAGACAATATACCAGGAGTTAATGGTATAGGGGAAAAGACGGCTACTGATTTATTAATTAAATATAATGACTTAGACAATATTTACGATAATTTGGCTTTAATCAATCCTAGAATTAGTCAAAAACTTATACGAGATAAAAAAATGGCCTATTTAAGCAAAGAGTTAGCTCGTATTTGGACTGATGCCCCCATAAAGCTTGATTTGAATGCCATGGACGGAAGTAAAATAAAGGTTGATGATCTAATCAAGCTTCTTAATAAACTTCAATTTAGAAGTTTAGTAAATAAAATTTACGATATTATGCCTAATTCTCATAAAGAGGACTTTAAAAACAAAAGCCCCCTAATAGTTAGTGGAAATCTTATAATGGTCGATACTTTAAATAAATTGAACAATATTCAAGAGAAAAATATGAATAAAGCCATTGTTTATATTCGCTCACGTAATAAACACGGCAAGGATCCAAAGTTTATAATTTTAAACTTCTTTAATGAAAATAGTTATTTTATAGATGTTTCAAAGATCGAAATGGATAAAGTCAAAGTGTTCTTAAGTGCTTTAAAGCAATTAGTGGGATTTGATTTAAAAACTATCATGGAAGTTTTTATAGAACTTGGTATCAATAAACTACCCAAGGTCGAACACGATATTCAAATAGCTGATTATTTAATTTCCGCAAATTCAAAAGAAAAGTCACTTTCTGAGTTAGCTAATGCGTATCTTGAAAATCATTTCTCAGTTGACGATTTAGATGACCAAGAACTTAAAGAAAGAGCAGTTCAAATTATAGATATTTTATCTAAGATTTACGAACTTCAGTTAAGTGAATTAAATAATCTTTTAAAAATTAAAGAACTATATCAAAAAATCGAGCTGCCCATAATAGAGGTTTTAGCTAGAATGGAAAAAACTGGGATAAAAGTAGATCCTTTAAAATTAAATAAAATGGGGGTTGAAATTGATGATTTAATCTCTGACCTGGAACAACAAATATATGGTTTTGCTAATAAAGAGTTTAATATTTCGAGCCCTTCACAGCTTGCTGAAATATTATTTTCGAAAGATAACTTAAATCTTCCCTCTAAAGGTATTAAAAAAACTAAATCAGGTTATTCTACTGCCGCTAATGAACTCATAAAGATACAGTTGCTTCATCCAGCTGTTGAATTGATACTTAAATATAGAGAAGCCACTAAGCTTAAAAATACCTATGTCGATACTTTACCTACAAGTGTCGAGAAAGATGGGAGGATTCATACTACTTATAGTTTAACTTCTGCTCAAACGGGTAGATTAAGTTCAGTAAGTCCTAACTTGCAAAATATCCCCATTCGAAGCGAGCTTGGTAAGAGCATTAGAAAAGCTTTTGTGGCAGATCAGGGTAATGTTTTAATAAGCTTAGATTATTCACAGTTTGAATTGCGTTTAGCGGCTGTTCTGGCCAAAGATAATGAATTAATAGACGAATTCAATAGAGGAGTAGATATTCATGCAATGACGGCCGCTCAAGTATACAAAAGAGAATTAGAAGACGTGACCGACAATATGAGGAGAGCTGCTAAAATAATTAATTTTGGAATTCTTTATGGTATGAGTCCACACGGATTAAGCGTTGCTTCGTCTATGAGCTATGAACAGGCTTCGGATTTTATAAAAAAATATAAAGAAATAAGGAGGCCACTTTTTGATTATATGGACGAGGTATTAAAAACGGTTAGAGCAAGGGGATATTGTGAGACCTTAATGGGTAGGAGAAGATATTTTCCAGAGATAAATTCTTCAAATTTTGTGATTCGACAAGCTTCCGAAAGGGCTGCTATTAATATGCCTATTCAAGGAACGGAAGCCGAATTGATGAAGTTAGCCATGATCAATGCTCAGCATGCCCTAGATGGTCTCCACAATGATTGCAAAATTTTACTTCAAGTTCACGACTCAATTTTAGTAGAAGCGCCAAAGGCAATATCTGAAAATGTAGCTAATCTTCTAAAAGATATTATGGAGAACGTTTATAAGCTCGATGTAAACTTAGAAGTCGATGTAAAAATTGCAGATAACTGGGGAGATTTATAGACTCTTTTTTATGTTTTTAACGATATGATGCTTTTTAACAACTCTTCCGCCCTTAGCACGCATTAACTGAAAGGCTAATATTATTATCCAAATGCTTAAAATTGTATCTATTAAATTTATAGATTTATCTAATAAATTTGTATCTCCTGGAAGATTAATATAACCGGCCACAATAGCGTTTGCGGCTTCACAACCTATTAATAAGAATGCCAACTTAGAGTTTCTTTTATCTTGAGCATAAAAACCGAGAGCGGCCATAAAGCCAAACCATATGATAGTTAAGATAAAAAATATTAAAGAAACGATCATATTACTTACGCAATTGGTATGATCTGAACTACAACTAGAAATTATTGAAACTAAAGCGTGTGGAACTCCTAAAATAGATATAACTATAAATTGTATAAGACTAGCAAATCCGGTTTGATATCTAATTTTCATTTAGTTTCCTATAACTAATATAATAAATCATTAGAAAGAATAAAAGTTTATGATTAAATTCTTAATTAGTTAATCCTATTTAAGGTCAGCATAATGCGCTGATTCTTGTGATTGCACTGAGTGTTATTATATTCTTTTAAAAGTTATTTTTATAGAGGTAATCTT
>JAJZYA010000037.1 GCA_021806285.1 bacterium
GGGAGCACATTTTGCGGGTGCCAATTTTGTAGTTAGAAAAGATGTATACATGGATGTTGGGGGGTTTGACCATTCCTTTGTAACTGGTGAAGATCTAGATTTATCCTATAGAATTAGAAAGGCGGGTCATAAATTAAAGGTTGCTTACCATATCAAGGTCAAAACGTCAGCTAGACGTTTAAATGAAGGATTTTGGTATACCTTTTTAAATTATATTCTTAAGAATTGGTTCTCATTGGTGTTTTTCCACCATCCGTATCTGCAAAAATTGACAGCCGTGAGAGAACGACCTAAAGAGGTAGAAGAATATATTGAACCATGATCTTGGTCATTGTTTTAATAATTATTTTAATTGGGATAATCTGTTTGTTCTTTAAGCCGGATTTTGATATTTATTCCCAGCATCATGTAACTACAAATAAGAAAATTATTGCCTTAACATTTGATGACGGGCCCGACCCTAGTATTACTCCAAAGATTCTAGATATTTTAAAAAAACATAAGATTAAAGCCACATTCTTTGTGGTTGGTAAGAATGCTAGAGACTATCCAGATGTCTTGAAGAGAATATACCAAGAAGGGCACCTTGTTGGTAATCATAGTTATAACCATAATTACCAAATGTTTAATTTTCCTTCAAAAATCTTAAATGATGTTGAGCATACTAATGAAATAATTTATCAAGTGATAGGGCAATACCCTGTTTTTTATAGACCCCCATTTGGGTTAAGAACTTTTTGGGGCGCGCGGATACTAAAAAAGAATAACTTCAAAATCATAACTTGGGACAATATGACAAACGACTATTGGAATATTAATCCCACCAAACTTTATCAAAAGATTATTTCTAAAGTTAGTAGAGGTGGAATTATTGTACTTCACGATGGTTCAGAAGGGTTTAGTGTTAAAAATAGAACCAATTTAGTCGACGATGGTTTAGAAGATATTATTAAATACTTAAAATCTAAAAATTTTCAGTTTATTTGTTTAAATGAAATGTTTAATATGGCTGGGTATCAATAAATGTTGGAAAATATTAATATTAATGATTTAAATATCAAATATTGGTATCAGGATAATAATTCTAAAGAAACCACCTTATTTATTCATGGATTATGCGGAGACCATAGAGGTTTATTAGAATGTTCGAGGTATTTAAAAACGCAAAATGTTATAATTTTAGATTTGCCCGGATATGGATTGAGTGACCCCTTAAAGAAAACTCATGATTTGGAGGAATATGCTGACTTTATCTCTGATTTTTTAAATAAATTAGGTCTTGAGAAAATAAATCTTGTAGGACATTCATTTGGAGCATCAGTATCGTTAAAGTTTTTTAATAAGTTCCCAGAAAAACTTATTAAGTTAATACTAATAAGTCCAGTGGTAAGCGAAACAAAAACATTTTCTTATAAATTTGCAAAAAGCTATTTTAAATTAGCGACTTTATTTAATGATAAAATATTTCATTTTTTAATATGCAATAAACTAATAGTGTATATTACTGATATTTTTATTATTAAAACTAAAAATAAAGATACCATACATCAAATATTAAGCGAGGATTATGAGAACTATCAGAGAGCCAAGGCTCAAACTATTAGAGATAGTTTCTATTCCCTTGACTCGGAAGGGTTTGATTTTGCTAATCCAAACTCGATAGATATACTAGTTATAATTGGAAAAGAAGATCAACTCTCTGGTCTCAAAAACTTAAATTTAATATCTAACATCCCAAATCTTAAAGTTTCATTGAAAGAAGGTGGACATCTTATTAATCAAGAAAGACCTAGTTTAATAGGGAAAATGATAGCAAGATTTCTTGATTAAAAAAGAGTTAGCAATTGACAAAAAAGGCCAAATAAATCATAATAATGTTTATGTTTATCTTTAAAATATTGTAAAATTAATATAATCTTAGAAAATGGCTAAAAAGAAAAAAAGAAGCAATAAAACCAAGAAACAAGAAGTTCAGGCAACAAGGTCTCCCTTTTGGGCTTATTCGGCGGGGGTTATCTTATTTCTATTAGCTTTTTTTGTTCTTCTCGGAGGATTTAATAGCGGAGGCGTACTCCCCGTTAATCTTTTTCATGGTGCTTATTGGTTATTGGGCTGGGCTGCATATTTCTTACCTATATTTTTAATATATTATGGAATCTATAAATTTAAAACTGAAGATCACAGGGTTCCTCTAGCTAATTTAATTAGCACTTTAATCGCAATTATATTCATAGCTGGGGTGTTTTATGTTTCTTTTGTCTCAAAAAATCAATTTAATAACTATATCGGTGGTCATGGCGGACAAGTAGGTTCTTTAATAGGCGGCATATTTCTTTCTATATTGGACAAAATTCCAGCCTTAATTCTTTTCGTTATAGTTAGTCTGTTGGCAATCTTTTTCGCTTTTGGTATCTCACCATCGGTTTTTGTGGCCTTATTTAATTATTTAAAGGCTAAAAAAGAAGATGAAAGCGAAATAGCAAAATTAAAACAGAAGGCTTCTGAAACAGGATTTAAATTAAACGAAGGGGTGCCCGTCGAACATCACATAGGTGATTCAACTATTACCTCAAAACCTTCATCAACTAGGCTTTCTAGTTTCAAAAATTCAGCTAAAGGTCTCAGTTCAACTGAAGATCATACGGCATTAACAACTGCCTCTGACCCAGATTGGAAGTTTCCGTCAATAAGTCTCTTAAATCAAAAACAAGACAAGGCTGACGCTGGTGATGTTAATGCTAATGCAAGATCTATTCAAGATACTTTTTCTAATTTTAAAATTAATGTTGAAATGGAAGGCGCTAATATTGGACCTAGGGTGACACAGTATACCTTGAGACCACCTTCAGACGTTAAGTTGACTAAAATTACAGCTCTTGAAAACAACTTAGCATTAAATCTTGCTGCACATTCTATTCGAATGGAAGCTCCTATACCAGGTAAAAGAGCGGTCGGGATTGAGGTTCCAAATGTTAAACCTGCTACGGTCAGGCTAAGTAGTATATTAACCTCTAAAGAATGGTCAGAAATAGATAAACCTTTAGCCTTTGCTATTGGAAAGGATATTTCTGGTAAACCAATTATTGCAGATCTCGGGTCAATGCCTCATCTTTTAATAGCTGGACAAACGGGATCAGGTAAGTCTGTCATGATAAATACGCTTCTAACTAGTTTGTTATATCGAAACTCTCCCTCTAACATGAAATTAATATTAGTTGACCCAAAACAGGTTGAAATGGGTGGATACAATGATATTCCACATTTATTGGCACCTGTTATTAATGAACCTGAGAAATGTATTAGTGCCTTAAAATGGGCAGTTGCTGAAATGGACAGACGACTAAAAACAATGGCTGAAGTTAATAAAAGAAATATTATGGAATATAACGCCAGTAATGATCTTCAAGGTATGCCCTATATAGTTATAGTTATAGATGAATTGGCCGATTTAATGATGATGGCTGCAAGAGACGTTGAATCTTTAATAGTAAGATTAGCTCAAAAGGCTCGAGCGGCTGGTATTCACTTAGTACTCGCCACTCAGAGACCGTCAGTTAACGTCATTACTGGTCTTATAAAGGCTAATGTTCCTGCCAGGATTGCATTTACGGTTGCTTCCCAAATCGACTCTAGAACGATTATAGACCAAGTGGGAGCTGAAAAATTATTAGGACAAGGAGATATGTTGTTAACTACTTCTGAGATGCCTAAACCAAAACGTATTCAGGCTGCTTTTATTGATAATTCTGAAACAAATAAAGTAACTGACTATATTAGATCTCAAAGGCCTCCCGAATATGACGACGAAGTTGTTTCTCAACCAGTTTCTATTGGTGGCTCTAAAGGGTCTATTGATATGGGATCAAGTGATGCTGATGACAATCTCTGGAAAGATGCTGTCAAGGTAGTTATCGATAATAAAAAGGCGAGCACTAGTCTATTACAAAGAAGGCTCAGGATTGGATACGGAAGAGCCGCTCGATTAATAGAAACGATGGAAGAGCAGGGTATTATTAGTTCTGCTCAAGGTTCTAGGCCTAGGGAAGTCTTGGTAGACTCTATTGATGAAGTTTTCGGAGGAGTAGGAAGTGATGGAACCGACTTTAGTAATGAATCGTCAGATGATGAATTTGGAAACGAAAATTTCTAGTTATTGATTTATTACCTTTAAGAAGTTATAATAGTAGTTCTAATATCAATTTCAGCTTATAGTCCTAGTACGTATAAGTTGAACCTATTTTTATATAAATAGGTAACCAATGGAAGGAGATTCAATTGAATCAATACGAGATCGCCGTTCTTTATGACCCCGGTTTAGAAGTAGATTTATCTAAAGGAGAAGAACGAGTTAAAAAGATAATAGCCGAAAATAAGGGTGAGATTATCTCAACCGACAATTGGGGTAAAAGAAAGTTAGCTTATCAAATAAAACATAATGACTTTGCTGTGTACGTGTTTTATATGGTTAAGCTATTACCTGAGAATGTTATTAAAGTCGAATCCGCATTAAATATAACCGATGAGGTTATCCGATTTTTAATTACCAAACCTGATCTAAAAGCTATTGCTAAAGCCGAGAAGGAAAAGCAAATTAAAGCTTCTAGAATAAACAAAGATGATAGTGAAAAGGACCAAGAAGAAGCTTAATTTTTATTAAAAATTTAATGAATATTATTGACTTATACAACAATTCACTATTTTATAAAGTTATAAATTAATTAAAAAGACATAGTTCTTTTAAGGAGGAATATAATGGCAAGAAGTTTAAACCAAGTAACATTAATGGGAAATCTAACAAGAGATCCTGAATTAAGACAGACTCCAAGTGGGCAAAATGTAGTTAGTTTTAGTCTAGCTTTGAACAGAAGCTACAAGGACCAAAGTGGTGAATGGCAAGAAGCTACAGATTACGTAGATATTGTTGCCTGGGGCCCGTTAGCCGAAAGAGTATCCGAATACCTTTTCCGAGGAAGTAGGTGCCTAGTTCAAGGAAGACTGCAGAGTCGAAACTGGGAACAGGATGGTCAAAAAAGAAGTAAAGTTGAAGTATTGGCTAACGATGTAACTTTCTTAGACAGTCGAGGATCCAATAGTTCAGATAATGATACTGAAAACCAAGAATCAACAACGAAAGAATCAAAACCTTCAAAACCTAAATCAAAGAAAGATGTAGTAATTGAAGATATAGGTGACGAACCTATTAATTTAGATGAAATACCATTTTAAGAATAAAAGGAGAATAATTAATAATGGCTAAAATTTTTAGAAATAGAACTGAGGTGGCTTTTTTTGACTATAAAGATTTTAAGAATTTACAGAGATATATTAATATCTACGGACAAATTGAAAATCGTAAAAAAACTGGTTTAACAGAGAGCCAACAAAGACACCTTAGCGTGGCTATTAAAAGAGCTCGACATATCGCTCTGTTACCATTTATAGCTAATCAATAGAGTGGAATAAAATGGCTTTATCAATTACAGATCTTAAGAAAGGTGCTATTTTTGAGTATATGGGTGATCCATATAGAGTAGTTGATTACTCCCAAAAAGTAATGGGTCGTGGCGGTTCAATTGTAAATGTTAAAATTAAAAACCTTATCGATAACAAAGTTTTAGAGAAAACTTTTAAAGGCAACGATCAATTAAATGAAGCTAATGTTTCTCTTCAGAATGTTCAATATTTATATAGAGATAATGACGACTTTTATTTCATGAACGAAGAATCGTTTGAACAATTTAATATCTCAAGTGACATAGTTTCAGATAAGGTTAATTATTTAAAAGAAGGTGAAAAAGTTATTCTACAATTCTTTAATGGACATCCAGTTAATATTGATTTGCCTAAAAACGTCGCCTTAAAAGTAGTTTATACTGAAGACGCCATTAAAGGAGATACGAGCTCAGCCATAACCAAAGATGCTGAACTTGAAACCGGTCTAGTTATAAAAGTGCCAGCTTTTATAAAAAAAGATGACCTTATATCAGTAGACACCACTAGCGGAGCTTATAGAGAACGCATTAAGTAGTTTAATAAAATGGATCAACTAAAAAGATTAGACTTAAGGTTAGTGGAGTTAAAAATTGTCCCCACAAGATCAAGAGCCGAAAACCTTATTAAGTTAAAAAAAGTTTTAGTTAATGATTCCGTTTGCGACAAGCCTTCACAGAAAGTAGGAGATGGCGACCAAATAACTATAAATGACAACCAGTATGTTAGTAGAGCGGCATACAAGCTAGAATCCGTGGTTAAAAAATTATATTTAAATTTTTATAATAAAAAAATTTTAGATATTGGAAGTAGTACGGGAGGTTTTACGGAGCTAGCTCTTAAATTAGGTGCATCTAAAGTTATAGATATAGAAATTGGAAACAAACAACTACACCCAAGTCTTAGAGGTAATCCTAAAATAATTCTTTATGAAAATACTGATATAAATGATGTTTTACCATTCGATAGTAAAAAAAACGGAATCAAACTCGATTTTATTCCCGATATCGTTCTAATGGATATATCTTTTACTTCAATTAGAGAAGTAATCGATAGAGTGGTTAAATTAATTGATCATAATACAATATTAGTTGTTATGGCTAAGCCACAATTTGAGGCTAAAAATAGTAATTTTAAACATAAAGGTATTATAAAAAACGAAAAAATTAGACGACAAATACTTAAAGATTTTGAAGAATCGATTCGTAATTATTTCATTATTTTAAATAAAGCCGATTCCTTAGTTAGTGGATCGAAAGGAAATGTCGAAAGATTTTATCTGCTAAAAAAACTATCAACTTTATAATCTTTTACTTAAATAGTTTAAAATTAAAGAGTATGTATTTTTCAAGCAGATCTCAAGCCGGACAAATGTTAGCTAATCGTTTAGTCGATAAATATAGATATGAAAATTGTGCTGTCATAGCATTAAATGATGGAGGTGTTATTGTTGGGGCTCAAATAGCTAAAACTTTACATTGCGTGATTAATTTATTGGTTAGTGAAGAGGTTTCTTTGCCTCGAGAGCCGGTTGCGAT
>JAJZYA010000038.1 GCA_021806285.1 bacterium
CTCCAAAGATTAACGTTACTAATCCACCCACTACTAAAGACCACCAAGCGTCTTTTGATACACTTGCTGCGCTCATAAGTGAACCCTCCTTTAATTACATTTTTATCATCTACCATTAATGAAGGTTTGTCAAATAGAGCTTGTGTATAAGTATAGCCCCTAAAGAGTTACGTTAAACCCCAAAACGTCTCTGTCTTTTAGAATAATCCCTTAAGGCTTCTTCTAGATCTTTGACCGTAAAAGCTGGCCAATATTTTAAAACAAACTTTAGTTCGGCATAAGCGGCGGACCATAGCATAAATCCACTCAATCTTTGTTCGCCTGATGTTCTAATAATTAGATCAATCGGAGGTAGGTCAGGTCCATATAAATAATGCGACATTAATTCAGGGGTAATATCTTTAGCTTTGACTTTATCTTTTATAATCCTAGCCGTAGCGTCACTGATCTCTCTTTGGCCTCCATAATTTAAACAAAGTGCCAATGTACCACCTGTATTATTCCTAGTTTTATATTGAGCTAGTTGAATACTTTTTAAAATTTTGGGACTTAAGCCTTCTTTAGTACCTAAGAATATTACTTTAATATTTTTTTTATGAAGTTTGTTAATCTCGTATGTAGCAACCCAATTCAGTAAATCCATTAGATAGGTGACTTCTTCTTTAGATCTATCCCAGTTTTCAATTGAAAAAACATAGGCGCTAACATATTTAATGCCTCTATCAAAAGCTGCTAAGGCGATAGTCTTTAACCTTAAATATCCTCGTCTGTGTCCTTCGAATGGTTTTAGCCCTTTTTCTTTAGCCCATCTTCTATTGCCATCAAGTATTATTCCAAGATGTGTAGGCAAACTAGAAATATTGTCTATGTCTTTAACTGTGGTTATATTATCTATTTTACTCATCTTATTGAGCTATTTTCTTAGCTAATTCAACATTAGAAGGTTCAACTAAAACAGAGCCATCTTCAAATATAATAGTAGGTATACTTTTCATACCATTATTAATTTCAGCGACTTTATCTGAAGCTCCTGGTTCTTTATCTATATCGATATACCTATATTTAATATTTTTAGAATCAAAGAAACTCATCGATCTTTTACAATCGGGACACCATTCTGCGCCGTATAATATTATCTTAGACATCTATATACTTCTTAAATAAAGTGTCTTAATTATAATCTATTTTACCAAAAAATTAAACAATCTTTTCCCATGGGAGGTATTCTTTTCCAAAGTGTCCATATGCAGAGGTTTTAGTATATATTGGTCTTTTTAAATCTAATTTTTGAATTATTCCATTCACGGAGGTGTCAATAAGATTGTTTGTAAAGTCACGTAGTTTAGATAAATTAGATTTCGAATTAAAGGTGTTAAAACTTAACATTAAGGGATGACTTTCACCGATAACATAAGCTAGACCGACTTCACATTCTTCTGCTAAGCCGTTTGCAACAATATTTTTAGCAATATATCGGGCTGCATATGCCCCAGATCGGTCTACTTTGCTCGGATCCTTACCGCTAAAAGCACCTCCACCAACCCTGGCATAACCACCGTAACCATCAACAACTATTTTTCTTCCAGTAAGTCCAGCATCGCTTGCTGGGCCTGGAATATTCCAAACTCCCGTTCCATTTACAATAATATCTTCATCTTTTGGAATAGTAAGTTTAAATTCTGCTAAAACAGGTATAAAAATATCTTCAATAACAGTTTTACGAACAACCTGATGGTCGACATCTTCGCTGTGTGCCACGGCAGCGACAAGTTTCAGAACTTCCGCTTTATTTGAATCTAGGTAATTAAGAGTGACTTGTGCTTTTCCGTCGGGTCGTAGCCATTGAATTGATTTGTCTTCTCGCTTTTGATCAATTCTTTTAGTGATTTGGTGGGCAATAGCAATAGGTAGGGGCATTAAACTTGTCGTTTGTTTGCAGGCATATCCGAACATCATTCCTTGGTCTCCAGCTCCTCCGTCGTCAACTCCTATTGCAATATCGGGTGATTGTTTATGAATATAATTTGAGAAATTAGATTTAACACTAAAGCCCCATTCGGGGTTGGTATATCCAAGTTCCTGAATTGTTTTAAAGGTTATTTCTTTAAAATCTACATCGGCTTGAGAGTTAATTTCACCAAACAAGCTAATTTGATTATTTCCAACCACACATTCAATCCCAGCTTTTGAATTAGGGTCGATCTTAATAAGCTCGTCCAATATAGAATCGCTTATTCGATCACAAATTTTATCAGGGTGTCCAGAACAGACCGATTCGGAAGTAAAAGTTGTTTGTTGTTTTGACATAAAAAAATCCTTTCTTATTTGCTTTAGGAAAGGATTATTTAAACAATATCTTCCCTAAAATCTTAGGCTAGATGGAGCACCTTATTTTTATAAACAGGTTGCTGACGGATTAACGAGCTAGATCTCTCCCCGTACTCTTTATATCTTAATTTGTTAATGTATTCTTATTCTATAAAAGAATTAAGATATTATCAAGGTCTAGCTATTTTAAATCCACTGACATTTTGTCCATTAATTTGATTTGCCTTATCGTTTATGTAGGTGTATAGAGGTTGACCTTTGTAGGTATACTGTAAACCACTGGCTGATTTAATTATTCCGAAATTAACCGGAAGGTTAGAGGTCTTTTGACTTGTTTCTAGATACGGAGGCCATAATTTTAAACACTCTCCGCTACAATTCGATTTGTCAAAAGTATCCTTAGTATAGACATAAAGTGTTTGTCCATCAGGCTCGGATAAATAATTACCATAGCTGCTATTTTTCTGTACTGCTATAAAATTATCTACTTTAACACTTGATTTACCTGTAACGTTAAAAGGACTATTACTTACTTGCTTATGATTATTGGCTACAAATAAGTAAGTTATTCCACCTATGATAATCAAAATAATAATGATAATGACTAAGATGATTCTTCTTTTCATATATTTACCTTTAAAACCCCATAACTATCTATGCATGCAAATCTTCCCAATGATTTTTGGCATTCCTTATTAATTCTTAACTCTACTAAGCTGAGTTGTAATTTATTAGCAGTTCTCATCTCTTGAAAAACTTTAACGCTTTCCATACTTCCATTATACGCTTATTTATTAAAAATATATTTGGATAGCTAACATCTAGCAAAAAAAGATAATGATTTCTGTCGAGTCGAAGACCACCTTCAATAAGGGATTTCATTCGATTCCTGATTAATTGAACGAGTAGAACATTAGCATTGTACAACATGATAATTGATCATTGCTAATCGGATCAAATGTTATATAATAATAATAAATGAGTGAAACCTTGCCATATCAATTAGGGGAGCAAAAAATAACACAATGGTCTAACCCCAATTTTTTTAAAAAAATAAAAAGATTGACATCTGAAGCGCCAATAGCCTATAGAGTTAAAGATTATCAGATAGAGATAGAGGAGTATCAGGTTAATACGCTTGAACGTTCAGCTTCTAGGATAAGAGCCGATTCTGCGTTAAGAATGATTCGAGGGGAATCTGTTTCAAAAAGTACATATCTGGCGAATTTAGCTATAGCAGCAGTTCGTAGTAAGGTGGCTCCGGTTAACAAGGGTTTACTAACTATTACTAGTACAGAAAATCCATCACTTATCTCACTCTTTCCATTCATTCATTATCCAGGAACATCTGGAAGAGGGCGTCTTTATTCTCATCAAGATAAAAATGGTCTAAATCTCAATTATTTAGATTTATTAGATATGTTTAGTGAAATAAAATCTGACAGAATTAATAACCCTTACTCTTTAACAGATCTTGAATTAGATTTTTTAGCTAAAAAACATCGACCATCCATAGTTAACCTAAGGGAAAGATTTGCATCTCTAAAGGAAAATGAATCCAGAATATTGAGGATAGGAGCATACGAATTAAGTTTAGAAGGTGATCAGTCTCTAAGGTCTTTCAGAGTTTCTGACCCTAATCTTGGTTATTCCCAGCCAGTTTATAATTTCGAGATTTTTAATACCAAATATGGACCGACAATTTCCTGTCTTCCTACCTCAACGACCAGTATTCATGAAGTTCCTTTTGGTGATTTAGATGCTCTTAGGGTCCCTATCGATGACGGTCTTTTAGCGTCTCTCGAATCAAACTATGATGATTTTTCACGAAATTAGATATTATAGTAAAATTAATAAATGAATTATATTGAAATATTAAATGTAACTTTTCTTTTAATCATTTCAATATCAATCTTCGGTTGGGCTTTTAGTTTAGTGATTAAAGATTCTAGTGTAGCCGATGTTCTATGGGGATTGTATTTCGTAAGTAGTGCTATTTTTCTATACCTTATTCGTGTTATTAATCCTTCTATAGTCCAAAGTATTGTAGTGGCTATTATTGTTGTATGGGGTTTACGTCTATCGTTAAATATTGGAATTCGAAAAATAGGTAAAGAAGAAGATTATAGATATAGGGATTGGCGTGAGAAATGGGGAGCTAATTTTATGATTTATAGTTTAATTCAAAACTTTATTTTTCAAGGTATACTCGCATTCTTGGTTCTTTCTAGTGTAATGGTAATTGATTATAATCAGAATTCTAGAGGTTTGGAGTGGTGGCAGGTAATTGGAGTAATAATTTGGCTATTTGGGTTTATTTATGAATCAGTAAGCGACTATCAGCTCCACAATTTCAAGAAATCCAGAAAATCTAAAGAGGACGTGTTCAAGGGGGGTTTATGGAAGTATTCCAGACATCCCAATTATTTCGGTGAAATATGTCAATGGTGGGGAATTTGGATCATTTCGATCGGACTTAGTTATTTCTATATTGGACTCCTAAGTCCTATCTTAATTACATTTCTGATCATTAAAGTATCAGGAATTCCTCTATTAGAAAAACGCTATCATAATAATTCAAGTTATCAAAAATATGCTAAGGCAACACCGAAATTACTTCCTCTAAAATTTCGAAGGAGAACTTAAGTGAGTTTATCAAAAGATATATTGATTACAATCGAAACATTAGTAGTGTTTAGTTTAATAGATTTTCTGTGGCTAGGTCTTATAGCTCGAAAACTTTATCAAAAAACAATTGGATTTATGATGGCGGATAAGCCTAATATCGTTGCGGCTGTTATTTTTTATGTACTTTTTGCAATCGGACTAAATATTTTCGTAATAAATTCAAACCTAAAGTCTCATCATTTTAATGACCTTCTTTTGAAAGCAGCTTTATTTGGACTTTTTAGTTATGCTACTTTTGACTTAACTTCCCAAGCTATTTTTAAAAGATGGCCTCTACTAATTACGATAGTTGATATGTTGTGGGGGATTATTTTAACCACACTAACTTCACTGATTATCTATGAGATAAATATCAAATGAATAAATTAAAACAAAAGCGCTTAGTACTTTATTTTATATCCATTTTAATAATTTTTATTTGGCTAGGTGCGTCTGGAATTGGAGGATCAACTTTCCCGAAATTAAGTTCTGTTTACGATAATTCCCAAGCTGCGTTTTTGCCTGCGAACGCTGAATCTACTAAAGTTCAGAATCTGGAGACTAAGTTTTTAGCATCAAATAAAATTCCAGCGGTTATTGTTTATAAAATAAATAGGGTAATTAGTTCCGCTCAAGCCAATGTTTATTTAGTAAATACTAAAAAGGCAATTTCTTCTATTAAAGAATCTCCAAAAGGTTTAGTTGGGCCAATATATTCAAATAATAAAGAAGCTCTAGAATTTTTATATAATTACCCGAATAATCCGAATCTTGCTAAAAACATAGACACCTTACGGACTTATCTAAATAGATATAGTCCGCATGTATCAATTTACGTCACAGGTCCGGCTGGATTAAGTGCCGATTTATCCAATGCATTTGGGGGAATTGATGGAATACTACTTTTAGTAGCGCTAATTAGTGTCTTTATAATTCTTTTAATCGTATATAGAAGCATTCTACTTCCAATCATGGTATTGATAGCGTCAATGATCGCCTTGTCAAGTTCAGTATATTTTGTTTATTTATTAACTAGGCATGGAGTTATCAAACTAAACGGTGAAAGCCAGGGAATTTTGTCTATTCTTGTTATTGGTGCAGCTACTGACTATTCACTATTGCTAGTCTCAAGATTTAAGGAAAATTTGAGGCATATAGAGTCAAAAAGCGAGGCTTTAATAAAATCCTTAAAAGCTGTCATTGAACCTATAGCTGCATCGGCTGGTACAGTAATTGTAGCTTTACTTTGTTTAATGTTTTCAGACCTAAATTCCAACAAAAGTCTTGGTCCAGTAGGAGCGCTAGGTATATTTTTCTCCTTCATTAGTGTTATGACTTTCTTAGGAGCCATTTTATTCTTGTTTGGAAGAAAGATTTTCTGGCCTGTAGTCCCTCAATATATAGTTAAGAATTCTAACACTTCTCAGAAAACGGCTACTATAAAAATCCAAAATAAACTTTGGGATAAGGTAGGTAGGGTAATAGTCAAAAACTATCGTAAAATTTGGATAGGTTTAAGTGTGATTCTCCTAATTTTTGCTTTGGGAGTCTTACAGTTAAAAGCCAAAGGCGTATCAAATACTTCAACTATTTTAGGAAAATCGAACGCCGTTTTAGGCCAGAAGGTAGTCGATACCTATTTTAAGAGTAGTAGTGGTAGCCCTGTTATACTTATAACTAACAAAAATAACCAATATAATTTATCTAACTATTTAAAAAATAAAAGCTATTTAAATAATGTTTCTACGCTAGGTTATAGTGCTAATAATCAATTCGTACCCTTAAGTTATAATAATCAAGTCTTAATTCAGGCAGATTTAAATATTCAACCCGATACTCTACGCGCTCAGAGTGACGTTGCTAAACTTAGAGATGAGGTTAAGAAACTTTATCCCTCTACATTGATAGGAGGCTCAACGGCTATTTTATTAGATACTAACGTCACCGCCAAACATGATTTATATAAAATAATTCCAATTGTCTTAATT
>JAJZYA010000039.1 GCA_021806285.1 bacterium
TTTTACGCTAAATTAGGTGTACATTCATTTTATTTACCATATTTTCACAATATTGAAGTGGGCCTATTCATAATTTTAATTTTCTGGTTTGTAGTGGTTGCAACAGCTAATTCGGTCAATATTACAGATGGACTAGATGGTTTAGCAGGTGGATTGCTTGCTTCTTCTTTTGCTGCATATTCAATTATAGCCGGGATAGAGCATAAATATGCTTTAGCAGCATTTTGTATAACAATTGTAGGCGCTTTATTGAGCTATACTTGGTTCAATATTTATCCGGCCAGATTTTTTATGGGAGATATAGGATCTTTTGCCCTGGGAACTGCTTTAGGAATTATTGCAATGCAGACAAATACAATATACATATTGCCAATAATTGGAATAGTTTATGTATTTGAAACAGGATCAGTAATAATTAACCGAACTAGCAAATTACTTAGAAATGGGAAAAAAGTATTTTTATCTTCTCCAATACATCACCATTTTGAGGCGATAGGATGGCCGGAAACAAAAATTACGATGCGGTTTTGGATATTGGGACAAGCTGCCGCCTTCGTCGGGTTAATTGTTTTCCTGTTGGGAAGAAGGTAAGACATGTTTTCGACGGCAAGGGGTCGAAAAACTCGGGTGAAAGTTAAGGAAGAGAGCCTAAACTTAGGCAGAAAACATCGCCCTGATTATTGGATAGTTGTTATTTGTAGTATTCTCCTGGCTGTTGGAATAATAATTGTTTATGCTATTGGTCCTGCGCTTAAGATAACCACTAATTTAAGTCCTAGCTATTATACTTCAAGACAGATTCTCGCCGTAGTATTAAGCGCAATAGCCTTTATTTGTACAGCAGTTATCCCAATCCAAAAATGGAGATATTATACAAAGTGGATACTATGGGCCGCTATCATAGCAACAGCATTGGCGGTCGTACTACCTGTTAACCCTGCTTATCCTGCCCATAGGTGGGTTAGATTGGGAAGTATTTCGTTTCAGTCTGTAGAACTTCTAAAATTTGGAGCAGTATTGTGGTTGACGGCCTTTTTAACTAAAGCTGTAAAAAATAACACCATAAGTGACTTTAATAAGACTTTCAAGCCCATATTGATATTAATCTTGATAACGGGAGTAATAATAGCTGGCGTTCAAAGTGACCTTGGATCAATGGCGGTCTTATTGTCAATGATGGGAGTAATGGCCTTTGTAGCCGGTCTACCTATTAAGAAAATCATGACCATTATTGGAGTAGTGTTAGTTGGTTTAGTTATTGCTATTATCATATTCCCTTATCGAATTGCTCGTATTGAAGCCTATTTACATCCTAGTTCTTCTAATAATTGTCAAAGCGCTTCAGATTATCAGGCTTGTCAGGCTTTGATTGCGGTTGGCTCAGGTGGAATGTTTGGCCTTGGGTTGGGGCACAGTGTTCAGGCTTATGGCTACGAGCCTGAAGCTGCTAATGACTCAATATTTGCTATATATGCGGAGACTTTTGGTTTTGTGGGTAGTATCCTATTGGTTGGCTTATTTTGGATTTTATTCAACAGATTTAAAAGAATAGCTGAAAACCTTGATGATGTGTACGCAAGATTATTAGTCATCGGTATTTTAACTTGGCTAAGCGTTCAAACAATAATTAATGTTGGAGCTATGATTGGCCTGTTGCCTTTAAAAGGTATTACTTTGCCTTTTGTGAGCTATGGAGGGACCTCTATAGTATTTTCGGCTGCTGCTGTAGGTCTTGTTTTCCAGCTTTCGCGTTATACTAATTATCAGGGAAATAGTTTAAAAACGATCAAAGATAGGAGAATATCAGGTGAAAATCGTCTTAACGGCAGGCGGGTCGGGGGGTCATATAACTCCGATCTTGGCAATAGCCGATGAAATAAAAAAAATAGAACCAAATATTGAGTTAATCTATATTGGCCAGAAGGGTGATATTTTTACTGATGTTACGAACCTAGCAAGTTGTGTAGATAATATTTATAAAGTAAGGGCAGGGAAGTTTAGAAGATATCCGAGCGATGGAATTAAACAAGTTTTGGATATATCTACATTTTTGAAGAATTTCAGAGACTTTTTCTTTCTAATAGCTGGAATATTTCAGAGTTATTTAATTTTAAAAAAGATAAAACCCAATATAGTATTTTCTAGAGGAGGGTATGTTAGTGTTCCGGTTTGTCTTGGTGCAAAATTAAATAATATCCCATATATTACCCACGATTCTGATTCTATAGCAAGTTTGGCTAATAGAATTATAGCCCCTTGGGCTCTCAAACATTTCGTTTCAATGCCAGAAGATACCTATAAGTACCCTATAGATAAAACAATTAACACCGGAATACCTCTAAGCTCCAATTTTATAAAAATAACACCAAAGCTCAAAAATGATTATCGAAAAAAACTCAATATTGACATAAATAAAAAAGTATTAATGTTAATAGGTGGGGGACAGGGTGCTAGAGAGTTGAATAATTTATTTATTAAAAGTTCTTTGAAACTGTTTGAATCCATCCCTAACTTATACGTGATTCATGTGGTTGGAAAATTAAACTATGATTTAGCAAAGAATAAATATTCCAAACTTTTGCCAAATAAATACCTAAAGAGTTTAAAAGTAATAGATTACACGAATGAAGTTTATTTATATAGCGGGGCCTCTGACCTTATTATCACTAGAGCTGGTGCAACCAATTTGGCAGAATTTGCCATCCAAGCAAAGCCTTGTATTGTTATACCAAGCTCTTATTTAGCATCTGGACACCAGATCGAAAATGCGTACTTATTGTCAAGATCTGGGGCGGTTGAACTAATAATAGATAAAGATCTTGAGAAAAACAATGAGCTGTTAGAAAATAAGATTTTAGAGTTACTAAATTCAGAAGAGAAATTAATTGAACTTTCAGTTAACTTTTATAGATTTGCAAAACCTGGATCTGCTCATAAGATCGCCAAACTTATTATTGAATTAGCATCGAGCTCAAATTAAGATACAATTATAAATATGTTTAAAAACAAAACCAAAGATAAAAATGGAAATATTGGTCGCACTAGAGACGTTGAAAAAGAGAATCCAGTATTTATGTATACTTATCATAATGTTAGAGATAATTTTGATGATAAAAAAGAAAGAAAAGAAAAAAAAGAATTTATTCCTAAGCTAATAAATCCATTTAAAAAACTTAGTGCATTTATAGTTTTATTAATATTAATAATAGCAGTTATTAATTTACTGTATCTATCATCTACTCCAAAGGTTTTTTTGTTAGATAGTAATTCCAAAATTTCAAATTTATATAATAATTTATATGGTCAAAAAATCTATTCCGAAGTTAAAAATTATTTCGATTCTTCTTTACTAAACTATAATAAACTTTCGATAAATCTGGGCGGATTAAATAAAGACATTACTTCAAAGTTCCCAATTGTGGCTAGCACATCTTATAATATTCCGTTATTTAGTAATCAAGTAAAAGTATATCTAACGACCTTTAACCCTGCTTTAATAGTATCTAATAACATCCAAAACTATATTCTTAATCAAAACGGTATGGTAATACTAGATAATCAAGGATACAATGTTATTTCATCTTTTAATATACCAAAGATAATAACAACTAACAGCAATATTAGACTGGGCTCTAGCTTACTTAGCCAGAAAGAAGTTACCTTCATACAATCCGTCAATCAACAATTGACGTATAAGAATTATAAAATTTCATATATGAAGATAAGTGGTGGTGGGGAGGAGCTGGATGTTTATATTACAGGGAAAAGCTTTTATGTTAAATTCAATTTGTCTGGATCAAGTGCGAGACTAGAGGCTGGAAGATTTCTGGCTGCTATGAATTATTTAAATAATAAAAAAATAAATCCTTCACAATATATTGATGTAAGATCGGAGGGAAGGGTGTTTTATAAATAGGCTCATATTCTAAATAAATTATTAAGTACATATATAATTTAAGAATCTTCTTTTTCAGTACATTTTATTTATATATTGACCCCCCCACTTCTTTTGCCCTACTAGTTCGTAATTTGTTCATTAACATTTAGATAAAAATATTTTAAATATTTTATATATAAACAAACAAAAAGTACAAAATGTCAAAATACTATATAAAAGCAGAGAAAAGTAGGGGATGTCAAATTATATAAGATATTATAAAAAAAGCAGGTTTCACGACAATCCTGTGGAAAAGTCAAATAGTGTTTCAGATCACTAAGCATACCACAGGAGTGATTATATCCTTATATTAGGTAATGTGGAGTACCACAATGGGTGCTCTTAATTAGATAGACATAATTTATTTTTATTAAACCAAAGTCAATTAATAAAAGTTATAAATCGTGATTTAATCCCCTGCAATAGATGTATCAATAAGTAACTATTTAATTATATCCCACGTCGCAAAATATACATTGTGCGACATACTATTTATATATTTTTATAATACTCTTTTTTTAGTATCCAAGTCTTTTTTTAGTTTCCTAACTTTTATTTTTTATTTTTTTTAAAAAATAATATCACTTTCCTTTTATATATGGTTGGATGTTCTTTTTAAGCTATTTATAGCTTACTTTTACTAAATAATTTGATTTACTTTAAATGTTCGTAAAATGTTTACTGTATAACCTATAATATCTTGTTTAGTCTTCGGAAAGCTCGTAGGTAGCTTTAGCAACTCTCTTAAACTGTGGTTTGCCTTGGAGGTTTAAGATAACAGTAGTTTCTTTAACATATCTATTTTCTAGTACTTTTTTCACGATTTCATCTTTATGTAATGGCTGTGATGCTTCTTTTAGGATTTCAGTTATTATATCTGATACGGTACCTTTTTTATATCCCCATTCTTTAAGGGCATATAAACCTCTTCCAATTAATACAAATCTTTTGTCTTTGATTAATTCATTGTGAATTGCTTGGGTTGTGACGTCATTTCTTTTGAAATCACTATTTCTAATTTTTTCAGCGATTTCGTTAAAATGCATGTGTTTTCCATTTTCTTTCAAAACAACATAGATCTTATCTCTAATGTTTTTAGGATTAACTGAAGGCCATCTTACTAACCCCCATAATCCATTCAAACTAGTTAAGTTTTTAGATATTGATGCTAATGACGAAATCTGAGATTTATTTTGATTATTAATAAGTTTAGCTAATTGATCTACCGATTGAGGTTCATTTACATCTTTAATTTTTTCTATGATATTACCTACTGAGGACTTAATATCCTTTTCGTTCATAGATTTCTTTACATAAATAAAACTATAGAAGGCGTCATCTTCCTCGACTAATTCCAGCTGAGAACTTAATTTAGCTAGGAAGGATACTCTCGAATTATCTATTTTATTAGCATTTTCACAGATGACTTGAGCTAAATCGGAAACTCTAATTAGATTTCCCCGCTCTGTTAATGTTGGCATAACAAAGTCATCAAATTTACTAATATTGTTTACAAATTGTTTTTGATTGCTATTTGAGAGCTGATTTATAATGATTTTTTCTAACTGTCTTACTCTCTCTCTAGTAATTCCCAGCATTTCTCCTATCTGTTCCAAGGTTTCTTTGCGATCATAGAGACCGAATCGTCTAGATATAATTTCTCGTTCTCTTTCCTTTTCCAAGGAAGAGATTATATTATCCACCAGAGTTTTAACTGAAAAGGTCGAAACCTCGTTGCTCTTTGTCATATTTTCCTCTTATAAAGAACTAATAATAATTATATTATACAATTAATCTATTTAAAGTCAACTCAATACTTTAACATTTTTATTTTAGCACATAAGTGACTAAATTACATAATTGTTATTGTAAAATTCCTTATATAAGTTAGTTTACTTCTATACAATTATGTAATCTACTTTTTTGTCTTTCTAAATTTTCTTTTGGAAGGCTTAGAGTTTTTGATAATTTCTTCAGCTTCTTCCTCAGTTATCTTGGTTGGATCTAAATCTTTTGGTATCCTGGCATTTTTTTTGCCGTTTGTAATATATGGTCCGTATGGTCCTTTCAATATTTTAATACCGTTTTTAAACTCTTTAATATTTCGTTCTTTCTCTTTCTTTTCACTTTCTTTGATATACTCAAGGGCTTCTTCTAGGGTGATTTGATGAGGATCTAGAGGTTTAATGGAAATATACTTCTTTTCTATCTGTATATATGGCCCAAATCTACCTATATTTGCCATAATATCTTTATTGTCTTTGGTCTTTCCGACAAGCCTAGGCAGAGATAAGGCCTTAATTGCTTCTTCTAGTGTTACGGTTTCGATTGTTGCATTTTGGGGCATAGCCGCAAATTCAGGTTTTTTGGAGTCCCCTTCATCAGATTCACCTCTTTGAATCATTGGTCCAAATTTTCCAAATCTAGCATAAATTGGTTCATTTGTTTTTGGGTCTTGACCAATAAGTCTCATTTTAGATATTTCTTTTCTAGATATTTCTTCGGACTTTATTACTCTTGGGTGAAATTCATCATAAAACTTTTTAATTACTTTATGCCAATCATCTTTGCCATCAGCTATCTTATCGAAATTTTCTTCTACTTGAGCCGTAAAGTCGTAGTTTACTATATCTTCGAAATATTTAATTAAAAAGTCTGTCGTGATTTCAGCTATGGCGGTAGGAATTAATTTTGATTTATCTGCTCCATAATTGATCTGGTCCGATTTTTCTATTATATTTTGTCCGTCAAATTCGACTATTCTTATATCCTTTTTTATGCCTTCAACGTCTTTTTTTTCAACATATCCTCTGTTTTGAATTACGGTTATGGTTGGTGAATATGTACTAGGACGACCAATTCCTAAATCTTCTAGTTTTTTAACTAAAGAAGCCTCACTATATCTCGCAGGTGCTCTACTAAAG
>JAJZYA010000040.1 GCA_021806285.1 bacterium
CAAAAGACGGCATCTCCACTTCACCTAAAGGCTGTCTAACCTTAATAGAGTTTTCGGCTCGAATCGATAGTCCAATATTAATATTTTCTCTAAGCTTAATCATTTCAGCAATAAGTTTTTGATCAACCCCAGAAGCTTTTGGCCAAGAGCTTAAATGAACCGAAGCCGGAAGATCCGTGCCTTTAACTAGATCTTGCCAGATATAATCACTCAAGAAAGGGGATACGGGAGCAAGTAATTGGGTAATTTTTAGAATTACATAATATAAAGTTTTATAAGCTTGTTTTTTATCTTGATCATCTTCACTTTTCCAAAATCTTCTTCTTGATCTTCGGACGTACCAATTACTAGTGTCGTCAAGTAAGTCGCTCAAAGGTCTTGTAGCTCGATCTAATCTATAGCTATCCATTTCTTTAGTTACGATTTTAATAGTTTCATTTACTCGACTAATAATCCAATTATCTAATAAATTAGTACTAACCGGTTCTTTGAGAGTTGCATCTGGTTTAAAATGATCTACTTTAGAATAAAGCTTATAAAAAGAGTAGACATTATTTAGAGTCATAAATATCTTTCTTTGAACGTCTCTAAGAAAATCGGTACTAAACCTAACGTCTTCTCCATTAACTATTGGACTTGAAGCCATAAAGAATCTTAAGGTATCAACTCCAAACTGTTCAAAAACATCATCCATTGGAGCATAGTTTTTCTTTCTTTTGCTTAATTTTTCACCATCAGCCGCTACAACCCAACCACTACATATAACGTTTTTATAAGCTGGCTTATAAAAAAGGGCAGTTGAAATAACATGAAGAGTATAGAACCAGCCTCTTGTTTGATCTATTGCTTCAGCAATAAATTCAGCCGGATATTTTTCTTCCCATTCAGCTTTATTTTCGAATGGATAATGGTCTTGTGCGAAGGGCATTGATCCTGATTCGAACCAACAGTCGAAAACCTCATCAATTCGCTTAGCTATTTTTCCAGATTTAGTTTTAATTAAAACGTCGTCAATATATGGTCGATGTAAATCTCCAACCTTTGATTGGTCAATTGCCATACTTTTTAATTCTTTAACACTACCAACTACAACCATCTCTCCATCATCAGTAACCCATACTGGCAATGGTGCACCCCAGTATCTATTGCGACTTATAGCCCAATCTTTAGCATTTTCGAGCCATTTACCAAACCTACCATTCTTAATATGTCCTGGGACCCAATTGATCTGATCGTTGTTAGACATTAACTTATTATTTAAGGATGAAACTTTTACTTGCCAAGAATCTGTAGCGTAATAAAGCAGGGGAGTATCACACCTCCAACAGAAGGGATAAGTGTGTTTAAACGTTTCAGCGGCAAAAACCCGATCTTTAAGGGTTAATATTTCAATGATCTTAGCATCTGCTTTTTTAAAGAATAAGCCTTCAATATCTTTATCTAACCCCATTCCTTGTTTGACCTTACCAGATTCATCGATCGTAATAATAACAGGAATATTATTTTGTTTGCCTAATTTTAGATCATCTTCTCCAAATGCGGGGGCAACATGCAAGACTCCTGATCCATCTTCTATGCTAACAAAATCAGCTGGCCATACTTTATATAAATTCTGGCTACCTTCATATTTATCTAAATCTTTTATTTTAAAGAGAGGTTCGTATTCTTTTCCTACTAATTCATGGCCTTTTAGTTCTTTTAGAATATGGTAATCATCTGAATTTAGACATTCTAATCTTTTTTTAGCTAAAATTAGAACTTCTTCTTTTAATTCGTCATCCTTTAATTTAACGTATACATAATCTTCTGTTTCATTAACAGCAATCGCACTGTTGCCAGGCAAGCTCCACGGTGTAGTCGTCCAGCCTAACAGAAAAGCATCTTCATCTTTTAGTTTGAATTTAACAAATAGGGAAGGGTCTTCAACGTTATCCTGATAACCTAGGTTTAATTCAAAATTACTTAAAGGAGTGGCGCATCTTGGGCAATAAGGTGAAGACCTAAAGTCTTTATAGACTAATCCTTTTTCATATATAGATTTAAATGCCCACCAAACGCTTTCAATATAACTTTCATCAAGAGTGGCATAAGTCTTGGAATAGTCCGCCCATCTTCCAACCCTCTTAAACATCTTTTCCCACTCATCACGGTATTTAAACACTGAATCTCGACACTTTTTATTAAATCGATCTATTCCGAATTTAATAATATCTTGTTTACCTTTAAATCCCTCTTCTTTTTCAATAGCATATTCTACTGGAAGTCCATGAGTATCCCAACCGACTCTTCTAGGTACATAAAACCCTTGCATAGTTTTATAGCGCGTCACCGCATCTTTAATAGTTGTTTGAACGATATGCCCATAATGAGGCATGCCATTTGCAAAAGGGGGGCCATCATAAAAATTAAAAAGCTGTCCGTCTTTATTTTGATCTAAACTTTTTTCAAAAGTCTTATCTTTTTGCCAACGGCTTAGCATTTCTTCTTCGATCTCAGCTAAAAAATGTTTTTTCATGGATATTTACCTTACTTTAAAATAAAAAAAGCCTTTTTCGACACTGGAATCCTATTATTAGGACGGTACCATCCAGTTTCTAAAAGGCAAACTTTTAGCACTTAATTAGAGATTATCGGACCCTTATCCGCCAGGTTCTACTAAGTAAAACTTTTCTTCCTGGAGCTTGTGGCTGATAACCACTTCATTGCTTTAGATTGCAATACGCTTTTTAACAAAGTTAATTATATCCTATAAACCTTTATATTTTCAATATCTAATGTAGTCTTGTAATTTAATTAACTATTAATTCTAAATATTTAAAATAAAAGATTTAATTAATCAGTACTCAAAATAAAATACTTTTAAACTCACAATCTGTCAACAGGGCTCCTAGAATATGTTTGGATAGAACTAACTAGTTTAATGATTCTTAAAATCGAACCCACATTTAAGCCATTAGCTGATGAAATATTAGTAGATAAATATCGAGATTCTGCCATTAATTCTGGGTTTTTTACTTCTATGCTCTCATCGTATACCTTTTGTGCAAACTCAACCCTATAAAGTCCATTTCCAGTGTATTCTGGATTGATTACTAACATTTCAGTAAAAATACCAAAACGTGTTGAATTGTATGTTCCATGTGCGACTTCATTTGATTCAATTACTACACTCATAGTGTCTCTCTGAACAAGTGCATATATAGAACTGTATTCTTGGCCTATTAAGACGTCTCCTAAAAATTCACCCACTCTTAATTTATTAGCCATATTTCCAATCTTTAGAATAGAGTTTGCATCTCTAATACAAGAATAGATGCTTGGTCCATTTATTAGTGAACCGGGGTAAATATCATTTTCTCGTCCCATTAGTTTAATTATACAAATAACTAATTAATAGAGGTAGTTATTTTTTACTTGTAGTTGATTTTCTGTCTAAGATCCATTGGACCGAAGGGCTTATTTTTTTGTCTTTTCGATGCACACATCCTATCCAGCAACAGGGTCTTCTTTTGTCTCTTAGTAATTCAGAAACAGTCCTTTTAATGTGATTTTTTCTTGTTTCTTCTTGTTTTACCGATATATTCCAGCAAATCCATTCATTTCTAGCTAGTGGGTTTAGGCTTTGCCATATTTTATAAGCTTCTTTATTTGCTTGAAGAGCTAATTTGAGGTCACTCGGAATCTTATGAGCTGTACCATTGATTTTATCGACATTTTCCATATTTATTATTCTAACCTTAATTAGAATGATGTTCGAAATAATTTTTATCACTATTCATCATTCTTCCTCTAAACATAATAACAAGATCACACTTTTATTTAATAATAAGATATAACTACTTCATCATAGCCAATATCTTAGCTATATTTCGTTATTTTAATAAAGTCAGATAACTTTTGATTGTTCAGATAAGTTGTATTAATGAAAGTATCATAAAAATTCTCGCCATATTCTTTGGCGCCTGATAAGCAAATATCTAAATATCTTTTCTGTACCTTGGAATTAATATCAAAAATTCCAGAATTATTATTCGAAATAAATACATAAACTTTTCCTATCGATTTCCAGGGATTAAAAAAGTCATAAGCAGTAGTTATTTCTAAGCTATAATCGATTTCTCTATGTTTTAGCTTTTCAAGATCATTCTTATTTAAATCAAATACTATTCCATTGACTATATCCTTATTTTTGGCTGCTTTTTTAATACCCAAAGCACAAAAGGGTATCACCGGCATATCTAAATTAGTATCAGTAAATCCTAAAGAAGCATGAACGCTAAAATCTCTCATATATCCCTTAATAAAAGCAGGTTTTAAATCAAAAGCATTGGGCACTGTTGACCAAAGAGAACTAGAATTTATTAAAGATCCATATCCAAAAACAAGCATAGATTAATAGTACTAAAAAGTTAGTATAAAATCTTTATTTAAGACTTGCTCTTGTTTCTTTCAATCGAAAACTTAGTGATTTCTAAGCTACAGCCATTATGCTTTTTACAATAAGCTTCGCAGCGTTTAGCAATTGCCTTGTCTTTGTAATGTAATCCACACACTGGACAACGAAATATTTTTTTATCCACCATACCCATATTTTACTCTTTTGATAATGATAATGCATTATTGTTATTGACAAACAGAATTAGCCCATAGTAATATATGAACGTATATTCATGTAATATATGTAAACAATAAGGAAAGGATTAGTATGCAAGCAACAGATGAAAAAACATGTGGTTGTAAAGATAAGAAGGTTGAAAATAAACCCTGTGATTGCGGTGGTAAATGCGGTCCTTCAGGATCTAAAACTTCCGAAAGTTTAGAAGCTCGTAAAGAACGTTTAGAGCAAGAGTTAAAAGAAGTCTTAGAGCAGCTAGATAAATAAGTTCTAAATACTAGGCTTTTATAGCCAGTAACGACTTCATAACACTATTACCGAAATCGGTCAGAGAGTAATATACTTTCTGACCTTTTTTAGTGTCACTAACCATATTAATGGTCTTTAAGTCTTTTAGATGATGAGATATAAGGCTTTGAGATAACTTGGTGTGTTCCTCTAGTTCGCAGACGCAGTGGTCGCTACACTGCAATGCACAGAGTATTCTCAGACGACTATCTTCACTAATAACCTTTATTAAAGGGCCAAGTTTTTCAATCTGCTTGGTAGTTTCAGAGTTTGGCGTGCAACAGTTACATGAATTCATACTCATATAATAACATTTAAAGACTGATTTTTTAAAAGAAGAAGCTATTATTGAGGCTTGGGGTTTTTATTTATTAGATTTTACTAATCATTAATTTATAACTTTTTATAACTTTTAGAACATTTATTATTACGCTACTAGTATGCTTTAAATAGAATCGTTGGTAGACATAGGGGCAGATTCATGATGAGTAGTTTCAGGAGGTTTTAGCTCATTATTCCTTGTAACATTAAGTATGGTTTCGCCTATCTCTTGAGGTAATGAGGTTTGTGTATATGCAAATCTTAAACCTTCAGCAGATTCAATTGTTAAAACCTGAGTTTGTTTTTCTCTTATATTACCCAAAAGAGTAAGGCGTAAGGTTCTGTCTCCTTTTTCGTGTCGTCGACGTAAAATCTGTTGATTATCTAGTCTAATCTGTCTCATCTCAGCTCTTATCTGAGTCTCCTTTGTAGAATGTTTAGGATATCTATTCATCTAAATAACCATTATGTTTCATACTAATAACGTTAGCAGCTTGCACAATACTTGCTATTATTAACCTCTTATGGTCAGGCATTACATTATTATACTATAAAAAAGTTCTCTAAAACGTAAAGCTTTAAAATAGCTATATTGGCCAAACAAAGCCAAGCGTGACACGATCCCTCCATTCCGCTTATACTTAAACAGATGTAAATAGCCCCTGTTTTTGTTATAATATTATCCATGAAGACTGCAAATAAAATCAGTGTGAAGGAATTATCGGCAATGGCCGAAAAAATGTACGGCAACATAGTAAAGGCTGTGGTAGATTTGCAAAAGCAAAGTTTGGTCGTAGATGCTGAAATGCATGCAGATATTGAAGCATTCCTGCTTGAAAATGGCTCATCCCAACAAGATTTATGGGGAATTAACCTGTATCCAGAAAAATTTGGTACTGATGAGTTTGTGGAATTTGATTCGATGATAAACATTCGTCCTCGTCAAAAAAATATGTCACGTTACATAGAAGATCCGACAATAAGAAAACAAATTCTGGACTTAGTGACACGGAAGATAACTGAATGAACAGCTATACTGTCGACCAAACGCATTGGGCAACGCTAAGTATTTTTGAACAGATGGGTAACATATATAGCGAAGTTGGACGATCATTCAAAGCTAAAGAACAAGGAGATACAATAGGTAGTCAAGCTGCAGTCGAACGAGCTATTGATCTATTCGATGCAACGGTGGATAGTCTAGTAACTAGTAAGTCCCCAAGAGTTAAGGAAGTTTTACGTGCTAAAGAACAATACTTGGCCACTATCAATAATATGAATGCTGACCTAACCTCAATCCAAAGCCTTGATCGATACTTTATGCAATTTGCTATCGCTGCCCGCCTTAACCGCTAAGCTAATTGACGGTCTGATAATTTCTAATTTTAGTTATTATAAATTTGAATTATAGATATTAAAAATAATGGTGTCTATGATTTTATCTAATAACTATATTTCTACCCATAATTTTTGCTTGTTGCTCAGTCTAATCAATCGAAGCCAACTTTCTTGCTACCTCAGCTGCTGCATAGGCAAGAGATTCGTATGTAACTCCAAAGATTTCTTGACAAGTTTCTATGAAAGTGCCCTCAACTAT
>JAJZYA010000041.1 GCA_021806285.1 bacterium
AACTCCAGATGGTAATTTTAGTTATAATTCGGAGTATTCTGAGTCTTCGATCGAGGAATTAACTGGTGAATATCATGGATTTATTGAAGAAGAAAAAATTGCTAGTATTTCTGACATGAATAAAATAATTGGTAGTGAAGGTTTAATCGATAAGAGTCTTTTGAAGGGCCGAAATATAATACTTGTTTCTGACGGATTCAAGACTACTATGTCCCTAGATCTTGCTTATCAATACCTTAAGCCTATTAAGATGGAGAAATTAATCGTTGCCACACCACTAGCAAGCGTTAAGGTTGTAGATTGGATGCATGTCTATGCAGACGATATTTATTGTTTAACAGTTTTAGAAGATTTTACAGATACTAATCATTATTATGATAAAAACGACATTCCTAGTAGCGAAAAAATTAGAGGCACTATTTCAAATATAGTATTAAAGTGGAAATAATTAGCTTATATATTTTTTAATTTTTGATAGATCTTGAATTATAATAATTGATCGCTTGCTTTTAATTAAACCTTTCTTTTCAAGCGCCGACAATTCTCTACTAGTTGTTTCTCTCGATGCATTAATTGAACTGGCAATATCTTGGTGTCTTAGGGCCACTCCAACGTCAATTTTATTATCCTGAAGTATTCCAAAACGTTGTGACATGGTTAGAAGAAACGATATTAATCTCTCCCTTACGGTTCGATATTCAAGATTTAAGATTCTTTCACTATGTAAGCGATACATTTCCATAGTCATATCTAATATAGGAGCAAGGCCTTCTGGGCTTTTGTCTAAGTAATCTAAAAGCATTTGCCTAGATATCCTATAGGTTACCGTATCTACCAAAGCCTCGTATATTACTTTTCTTTCTTTGCCGGTAAGAGCCCAAATTAAAGGGAATATTTCTTGATCTTTTCGAATTATTAAAAGGTTTTCTTCTTGATACTTTGTGATGTTGTAAGCTTTAACTAAACCTTCTTTAATATAAAAAACGCCTGACGGTGTTTCGTCGGGCCGAATTATAAATTCACCTTTTTTAAATGTTTGTTTGAGTCCTTGAACTAGAAAAAGTTCCACCAAATCTGCTGACTGTGAGGGTTTTGCCAACATATATTAAGTATGTACTAATATATAAAAAAATACAATTCTCTAATATCTTAAGCTAAAAATTATCTAAATCGCTTAAGATAAGGGTACTTTAATAAATAGTGATATTTATTGCAGCATAAAAGTAATCAATATTACTGAAAAATCTTAATACTAGGTCTAGTATTAAGATGTAGAAGGAGGGAGCCATGGTAAGTAAACAAAATATTGAGGAACAATTAAAAAATATTAAGTTTTATACTAGATCATGGAATCGCGCCGAGACTCGTGAATTGGCTGATATAATTTTACCTAATGAAGAAATTTATGAATGCGTAAATGGTTGGTATGACGGCGGAATAGCACTCTTAGTAGCAACTAACATCAGGGTGCTTCTAATAGATAAGAAACCGTTTAAGTTTTTAAGTCTTGAAGATGTAAGATTCGATACCATTAATCAGATAGATTTTGGAAGAAGATTTTTAGATGCTCATATAGTTATTAGTGCCGGAATGAGAGATTTAACTTTTAGAAGCTATAACAAAGATAGGCTTAGAAAGTTAATAAACCATGTTCAACATCGAATGGCTGAAATAAAAGCTGAACAGTCCGACCATTCTGTTTCTCAGAGAGATCAACTTAAGAACATAAATGATCAATTAAAAGATTACTTAATTTCTCAATATGAACAGCAAGAAGCTATCAAAAGAGAATTATCCGAAAACAAGAACGTTGTTAGTGCTCTAAGCGATAATTTTGTAAAGGAATTAGAAGCTAAAGTGAATAACGAAAGTTTTCAGAATTTTAGTTACGACGATGGTGTTAGCTCTAAGGAGTTATATGACGCAGGAGTTAGAGAGGTGTTTGGTAAATCAAATTCTCTTAATGATAATTACACTGTCGAAAAGTCAGTGAATCAGCATTTTGTAAATAATGTTTCGAGCAATACCAGTGTAAGTAGAAGTGGGTTTAATCCCTTAGAGATTAATCCTTTGAAAATTGCATATTCGAAGTTGCCTATGATACTAAGAAATCGAAAACAGGCTCAGGCAATATTTTCAGGTAATACAAACAGATTTTAATTGAAAAATTATCTATTAGTAACATTAAATCGAAATTCTACAACATCATTTGGCTGCATTATGTAGGTTTTTCCCTCGGTCCTAATCTTTCCTAATTGTCTAGCTTTTTGTAAAGAACCACATTCAACGAGATCTTGGTAGTTAACAATTTCGGCGGCTATAAAACCCTTTTCGAAGTCTCCATGAATCACACCTGCAGCCTCTGGAGCGGTCGATCCTTGGTTTATAGTCCAGGCTCGCACTTCCTTAACACCTGCAGTTAAAAAACTCTGAAGCTTCAGTAATGAGTAGGCCTTTTTTATGAGTTGATCTAATCCTGATTCTTTTAAGTTATAACCTTGAAGAAATTCTTCTTTCTCTTCCTCTGAAAATGAATTTATTTCGTTTTCTAATTTTGCACAGACAAAGAGAGCAGAGCCTTTAGGAACTAAACCGGAAAGCTTGTTTTTTAGTTCGTTATTATTGATATCTTTTTCATCAATATTGAATACATAAATCACGGGTTTTTTTGTTAAAAGTTGAAGTCCATCAAGTAAATCTTCTTCTATATCGTTATAATAGACCCCATTATTTAATGAGTCTTTCAATTTTTCTAATGCCTCTATTTTAACTTTTATTTTAGGATTAGCTTTAGCATCTTTTAATAGTTTTGGAATATGCTTATCTAAAGTTGAAATATCTGCAAGCATTAATTCGGTTTGAATTGTCTCGATATCGTCTTTTGGATCAATACTATTACTTACATGAATAACGTTTCCATCGTCAAACGCTCTTACAACGTGCAAGATCGCGTTACATGATCTAATGTTTGATAAAAATTGATTTCCTAAACCTTCTCCTTCACTCGCACCCCTAACTAGTCCAGCGATATCAGTAAATTTTACCGTTGCAGGAACTATTTTGTCGGTATTATATATTTCTGCTAATTTTTTTAATCTTTTATCCGGAACTGGTACTATGCCAACATTAGGCTCAATTGTAGCGAAAGGATAATTAGCTATTAATATATTAGAATTAGTTAAGGAATTAAATAAGGTAGATTTCCCAATGTTTGGAAGCCCGACTATGCCTATTGCTAACACTTATCTTAACCTCACGTTTACTCTCCATAATAATTTTTTAAACAAAATTTTCATTATAATCTAATGATTTACTGGCAATAAATTACGTCCACAAACTTTTTATTGCTAGTCTCCTTCAACGTTTACTAACCTTGACTACAAATTCTTTAATTTTAACTTTATATCTTATAAAACTCAAGTGATTCGTATCGCTTTTAATAAATTGAATTCTTCTAATTTTAAGTAAAATATTCTAAAAAAAACTTTATTGATTTACGCTTATGGTATATTCTTATTTATATGAGTATTTTGAGTGGGATATCGGATTTTTTTGGACTAGATATCGGTGCAAGCGGTATCAGGCTAGTTCAGCTTAAAGCAGGATCGGCCAGAAAGTCTTTATTGAAATATTCTTTTGTACCTATAGACCCTAAGACTTCTCAAAGTGATTCTAAGGAAGATCAACAAAAATTAGCCTCAATTATAGCTGACTTAGTTTCTAAATCTCAATTAAGCACCAAGAACGTTGCTGTTGGAATTCCGTCTAACAAAGTTTTCATCTCTGTAGTTGATATAGATAAAATGCCAAATGAGCAGCTTGAAAAGTCTATCAAATATCAGGTCGACTCTCTTATCCCAACCGCTATCGATGAATCTAAGATAGATTGGAGCGTTATCGGAGACTCTCCTGTAGACAAAACAAAAATCGAGATACTTCTAAGTAGCGTGCCAAATTCATATACAGAGAAAATGTTAGATCTAATAGAAGGAATTGGATTAAATGTTATTGCATTTGAACCAAATCCAGTAGCATTAGCAAGATCCTTGGTTGTTCCGGGAAGTAATAATGTCCAGCTTTTATTGGATATAGGTAGCAGGAGTACTGATTTAGTTATAGTAATGAATGATACTCCTAGATTAATAAGGTCTATTCCAACTGGGAGTGATGCAATAGTTAGGGCTGCATCTCAAAATCTTAATGTAGATTATAAGCAGGCTTCCCAACTAGTGTTTAAATTTGGAATTGCCAAGGATAAATTAGATGGCCAAGTTTATCAGGCTTTGTTAGGATCGGTGGATATATTGGTGTCTGAAATAGAAAAATCCATTAATTTCTATAGCAATAGATATAACGGATTTAAAATAAATAAAATTATCGTTACCGGAGTCGCATCAACTTTACCAGAATTTCCACTTTATCTAGCCAATAGGTTTGGTTTAACCGTAGAAATAGGTAATTCATGGATTAATACTAATTATGACCCTTCTCGCCAAAATGAGTTATTGAGTATTTCAAATCATTTTGGAGTTGCTGTAGGGTTAGCGGAGCGAATCAATGCTTGAACTTAATTTAATTCCAGATGTTAAGCTGCAAGCCATTAAAGCACAGAAGCTTAAGCACTTGATTATTACATTAGCTACAATAATATCAACTATCTCGATTGTACTGACGATCTTCATGATCGTATATGTAAAATTTATTCAGCAAGCTCAAATTAACAATCTCGATAAAAATATTAATATAAGTACCAATGAAGTAAATAAGGACAAAGATTTAAATAAGGTGTTGACGATCCAAAATCAATTAAATTCTTTGCCCACAATTGAGTCCCAAACTCCCGTAACTTCTCGTCTCTTTAACTATTTATCTGAATTGGTTCCAGTAAATATAACTATTTCTGATCTAAAGGTAGATCTTACTCAGAACAGTATGGATATATCAGGTGGATCAGATACTTTGAGTACTGTTAACCAATTGATCGATACATTAAAATATACTAATTATACTTATACGGGCCAGTCTCCTAAAGCTGCATTTAGTAGTGTCATATTATCTTCTTTTGGTTACGGTACGACTAACTCAGGCTCCGGTAGTCCTGCTCAATTTGATATTACTTTTAATTTTGATCCTACAATCTTTAACCCACAAGACAATATTAAACTGATAGTACCTAAGATAACTACTACTAGATCGATATTAAATCAGCCAATAAATCTATTTAAGGCAAATCCTAAACCAACAAGCTCCACGACAACTAATACTAAGGGTAACTAAAAATATGAAGAACTTTAAACCACCACAACGAAATTTCATTCAAATAGAAAAAGATATGAAGACAGTAATTATCGCTGTTGGAGTAGCCTGTTTTGCCCTATTATTTGCTATCTTATCGATCAACACGCTAATTGGTCAGATGGATATTCAAAATAATGTTATTTCTTCTCAAAAACTTGCCTATAATAATCTTATTGTAGATAAAAAATCAATTAAATCCTTAATCAGCTCTTATAGTAAGTTTGTAAATCGACCCGTTAATGTTATTGGCGGAACCACCCAAAATAATAATGGCAATAATGGGGATAATGCAAAAATAATATTAGATGCCTTGCCCAGTTCCTATGATTATCCAGCTTTATTAAGTAGCGTTCAAAATCTTTTGTCATCAACTGGAGTTACTATAAATAGTATTTCTGGAGCTGACACACCTCCCGCTAGTGGTAATGCTACAGCAAGTTCATCTCCTCAAGCTATGTCTTTTTCGTTTTCTGTTACTGCTCCAATCAGCGGAATTCAGTCGGTGTTCTCTAGTTTAGAGCATTCAATTCGTCCATTTCAAATCCAGAACATAGAATTATCTGGAGACCAGTCTAATTTAACTCTTCAAATTAGCGCTCAAACCTTTTATCAACCTCCGATTATCTTTAATATAACCAAGGAGACAGTAAATTAATGAAACAAGATAAGATTTTGACGATAATAGTTGCGGGCTTTGTTGGAATAATTTTAGCTGTTATAATTTATAAAATTACATTTTTAGTAATTAATAAGGGTAGCTATCAAGTAGACAAAGTTCCTATCATATCAACAAACTTTTCATTGCCTAGTAAGCAATACTTTAATAACAATTCAATCGATCCAACGCCTCTTATAAATATAGGTCCTAATAACAATTCAAATTTATTTTCAAATTCTTCAAGTAATTAAAAATGAGCGTCCTCTCAAAGACAAGCCAACAAAAATTAATAGATCTCTTATTAGCAGATAAGGTTATTAGTAATGATAAACTAGCAGAATATGAACGTCTTGCCCAAGAATCGAAGCAACCACTATTTACGTTATTATTAAAAGATAATATCATTTCAAACGAACAATTAGTCAAATATAGTTCTTATGCCAATGGAATTGGTTATGCTAATTTAAGAGATATTTATGTTGAGCAAAAATATCTAGACCTATTACCTCAAGAATTAGCAGAACATTATATGGCTGTACCAGTTGGAGAAATGAATAATACTTTAGTTGTAGCCATGTTGGATGGTACAAATTTACAGGCAATTGATTTCTTGACACAGAAAATAGGACGACCCCTAAAG
>JAJZYA010000042.1 GCA_021806285.1 bacterium
GAGCTGCTGTCCAAGAAAAATCATTAATACCTAAAGGTGAACCATTGTTTGGGTCGTAGTATTCATTAAATTCACTATTATTAACAAGTTCAATGCTTGCTTCAATTAAAGCGTCAGCATGTTCATTAAATCCATATCTCTTAAGGCCGTCTATGATTAACCAATTTGTGTTTATCCAGGTAGGACCTTGCCAATATCTATGGGCGTTAAACCAGGTTGAATCTAATGGTACCGACGGTATCGGATATGGCGTCCCAAAGCGATGCTCATTTTCGAGCGCTTCAACTATTCGGCTTACTCGATCTTTAGAAATAGCACCAGAGTAGATTGGCATAAAAGCGGCAATTGAAGATTGTTTTAATGATTTATGAGAGACAAAGTCTCTTGAAAAATATTCTTGAGAATATTCATCCCACAACTCATTTAAAGCTATCTTAGCTTTTTGAAAGCTTTCCTTAAGTTGAATTGGGACTTCAGTATCGATAAATGAAGCTATTTCTTCAACTAGATGATTGCCTCTAATTAAAATCGAGTTAAAAGTTAAGTCTTCTATCGCAAACAAAGAGTGATCAATTATTCGATTAAACTCATAGTTTTTACGTCTAAGTCTTCTTTGTACTGAGAATAAGGCTAAAGCTTCTATATTAGTTAAGCGTTGGTTTTTAAAAGCCAAAATATTATCTGATCTAAACCATTCAAATATGTTATCTAAGTGACTAAAACGCAACAATCTAATCCAGCCTGGAAGCAGGTGATCGTTAAGTTCGTACATCCAAGGAGGAGTATTATCTAATCCGCATTCCCAGGGATGAATTAATAATACTAATCCTTCTGAGTGGGGGTCTCTTTCGCTATATAACCACTGGTGGTATTTGATTAGTCCGGGAAAAACTTCTTTATACCATTCACGTCTTTTTTGTTTTGATAGTTTTTCGCCAATCTTTACAATAGCTTGAGCAAGCATAGGAGGTTGAGTTATTCCACTGGTTGCTATGTCATCTGGAGCATATGAATTTAACCAACTGCGCCAAATGCGAGAATGTTTGTCATATCCGGGTGTGCCATGCATGAATTTGTTGTGTAAGATAATGCTTGGCATCATGCCATTTTGCCACTGTCCAGATAACAAACTTAGTATCTCAACCTGAGCTCTTTTAAGATCGTAATTAGCTAGTCCAATTGCTATAAAGCAACTATCCCAAAGCCACTGATGAGGATAAATCGTGGGATTTGGAACCGTGTATCTACCCCGATCATTATTTTTTAAGACTTCTTTGGCTTTATTAACTAGCTCTAAGTACTGGTCTTTGTTTTTATGAGCCATATTCTAATTATAGCTAAAAAAGAAACTTTAGCGGAAATTATTAAATTGCACTGGATAATCTAAATCCAGCTCTCTAACCTTATTGATAGCATTTTGAAGCTCGTCTTTGCTACTACTACTTACTCTTAACGATTCGCCAATTATAGTAATCTTTAGTTTAGGAAACTGGGCTCTTAGGCTATTAGATAAGATTTTGGCTTTATCTTTATCTATACCACTTGCAAAAGGTAATTCCTTACCGAATTTCATATTACTAGATTCTAGATCTTTTGAGGTATCTATTAATTTTTGGCTTAAAGATCTTGCACTCAATTTTTTTCTAATAATGTCAATGATTGCCTCAATCTGCATCTCGCTTGATCCGAGCACTTTAAAGCCGTTTTTGTTGTCGTTTAACCATTCAATCCCAGCGATCGTATTCTTAAAATCATAACGACTTGAGATTTCTCTTTTAACTTGATCAAAAACATTATTGACTTCGCTCTTATCAATTTCACTAACGATATCGAAACTAAAACTACTCATACATTTCCTTACTAGAAATAGTTTAGCAAATCCTGTTATACTTTTAAAAATGAAGGATGAATTAAAAAAGAAAATTAGTTCTGCTAAAGATGCTCTTCGGATAGAGTTAAATGCTTTAGATAACAAAGAAGATATTTTAAAATCTAAAACTTTTAAAACTTTATTTGATGAAATTAAAAATATTCCTCTAGACCAGAGATCCTTATTTGGAAAAGCATTAAACGACTTAAAAGCCCAAATTCTAGAAGAAGTAGATCAATTCAAAGATACTAATCTTAATGATCATAAAGACATTGATGTTTCTGCCGATTTGGACATTAATCAGCCTCATGATTCTTTAATAAAACTAGAAGCAGGGGTTGGCTCCGCTCATCCAGTCATGAGTGAAATGGATAATATCTTAAATATATTTAAGAGCATGGGCTTTAATGCGATTGAATCATATGAAATTGATGATGATTATCATATGTTTGAAAGCCTTAATTTCCCGCTTGATCATCCCGCAAGAGATGACTTTGATACTTTCGTGCTTAGTAGTTTAGATCAATCCAAAAGACCTCTTGTAGCGGCAGCTCAAACTTCAACCATGCAAAATCGGGTTATTAAAAAAAATGCCGATGATTTAGTAAAAAATAATAAGCCTATTGCTTACGTTATTCCTGGCAGGGTTTTTCGTAAAGAGGATTTAGACGCTCGTCACGAGCATACTTTTTATCAGATCGAGGGTATCTATATATCTAAAAAGGTAACAGTTGCCAATCTAATCGACACCTTAAGGCAATTTATGAGCGCCTATTTTAATAAAGAAGTAGAACTAAAGACTCAACCGTTTTATTTTCCATTTACGGAACCATCATTCGAATTTGCAGTTAGTTGTCCGTTTTGTGCTAAAGGAGGCTGTAACATATGTTCCTATTCCAGTTGGATTGAACTTTTAGGTTGTGGCATGATTCACCCTAATGTATTAAAGATGGCCTCACTTGATCCTATGGAATATACGGGTTTTGCTTTTGGTATCGGTTTTATGCGTATGATTATGATTAAATATAACATTGAAGATATTAGGCATTTCTTTAGCGGTAAATTAGATTTCTTGAGGCAATTTAATTAGATATTATGAGTACATTATTCGATAAAATAATAAGTGGCGAAATTCCTTCATTTAAGGTTTATGAAGATCAAGACTTTCTAGCTTTCTTAACCCCTTTTCCCAATACCAAAGGGTTAACTTTGGTGATCCCTAAAATTAATCCAGGTTCATACATATTTGATTTAGATGATCAACTTTATTCTAGGTTACTCCTCATTGCTAAAAAAATTGCTAAGGCAATTGAAAAAGCTTTAGATGTTTCAAGAGTTGCCATGGTAGTTGAAGGAACTGGGGTGGCTCATGTTCACGTTAAGCTCTACCCGCTTTACGGATTATCGAAAGACCAAACCGACATATGGTCAACTCATCAGGAATATTATCCTTCGTATCCCGGTTATTTAACGACGGTCGAAGGGCCTAAAATGAGCGACCAGGAACTTGAACAAATAAAATCTCAGATTAAGAAGGTTATTGAAGATGAAAATTAGTTTAAATTATTTAAATAAGTTTTTAGATTTTGACTTAAAAGCAGTGCCTGTTACTGAAGTTGAATCTATTGTTGGAGAACAACTTGGAGCTCTCGAGGAAGAAACGCTGGCTCTTGGTAATCTATATGACAATATTATAGTTGTTGAGGTTGTTAAAGCTGATCCGATCGAGGGTTCAGACCATCTTAATTTTTGCCTTATTGATGACGGTGGGGTCTATTCGAAGGCTGATTCTTATCGGAATGATGATGGAACTATTGGGGTGGTTTGTGGAGCACCCAATGTGTCTAAAGGTATAAAAGTAGCTTGGATAGCTCCTGGTGCGATTGTGCCTATTAGTTTTTTCAAAGAACCTTTTATCATTGAAAGTAGAGAAATATTTTCGCGTATTAGCAATGGAATGCTTGCGAGTGGACATGAACTTTATGTAAATAACGACTCAAGCGGTCTACTTATACTTGATTCTGACCTTAAGTTGGGTACACCCATAAAAGACGTTCTGGAACTCGATGATCATATTTTAGACATCGAGAATAAGATGTTTACGCATCGTCCAGATTGTTTCGGTTTAGTTGGTGTTGCTAGAGAAGTAGCCGGTATTATGCATAAAAAGTTTCAATCTCCTTCTTGGTATAAAATCAACGACTTAAAGCTTAATATTGATAAGAAAGTTAAATATGACCTAAAAATTGAAATCGAAAATAGAGATCTTACTAAAAGATTTAGTTCGCTAATTTTAAGTAACGTTAAAATAGGGCCAAGTCCGATCAAAGTCCAGAGTTATCTGATGAGACAAGGTATTAAACCTATAAATAACGTAGTCGACGCTACTAATTTAGTAATGCTAGAAACTGCTCAGCCAATGCATGCTTATGATCTTAAAAAAATATTAAGCATTGGAAATAAAGTCGAATTATGCGCTCGTTCCGCTAAATCAAACGAAAAACTGAAATTATTAAATTCTAAAGAAGTTATTTTAAATCCCAACAATATCGTTATCTCATCAAATAATAAGGCAGTTGCATTAGCTGGTATTATGGGGGGGCAGGATACCGAGATAGATCCAAATACTACCGAAATAATTCTGGAATCAGCTAATTTCGACATGTATTCAATTCGAAGAACTAGTATGTCTTTGGGTATATTTAGCGATTCTGTAACGAGGTTTAACAAAGGTCAATCTCCATTCCAAACTAAATTAGCTTTGTTTAGACTAGCCGAGTTAATCCAGCAATTTAGTGCTAGTGAAGTTGTTCTTAGTTCAGAAGTTGTCGATCTTAACCTCATAGACCAAGAAGACCAAAAAAATGGTTCGCTATCTAAAATCATTGATGTTGAGATCGATTTTATTAATGATCGCCTCGGGACACAGTTAGACGCTAAGACAGTTACAACTTTACTTGAAAATGTTGAGTTTAAGGTCAAGTCCAGATTTAGCAGCCTAAATATAAAACCGCCATTTTATAGAACCGACCTAGAAATAAAAGAAGATCTGGTAGAAGAAGTAGGTCGTCTTTATGGCTATCAGCATATTAAACTTAAACCGATCAAGAAGGATGTTTCTATCGCTAAGAAATCCAATATAATAGATCTAAAAAAACGATCTCGATTGATACTTACAAATCTAGGTTTAAACGAAGTTATAAGTTACAGTTATTACGGTTTAAGTGATCTAGAGTCTAATAATCTCGATAAAGCTCATTCTTTCGAGATAACAAATCCCTTAAGTCCAGAACTTAAATACTTTAGACAAAATATAACTAGCTCAATGCTCTCCAAAATTCATCCCAACATAAAATCTGGAATAAAAGAATTTGGTCTTTATGAATTCGGTCAGATATTTATTAGAGAAGATGCTAATTTTAAGGTCGAGAATTCTCATAATAACTTAGCAATAATCTATGCTAATCAAAAAGATTGTAATTTTTCTAGTTTCTATAGCCTCAAAAAAATCTTTAGAGAATATATTAAGAGGCTACATATAACAGGTTTTAAAATACTTAAAACCTCAGAATATAAGGGAGAAGTTGATTCTTACTTAAAGGCCCTTAAAGCGCCTTATGATCCTCATTTATCGGCACTTATAATCACAAGATCGAATCAGGTTATAGGTGTTATCGGTGAATTTAGCCAACGGACTTTGAAGGACTATAAGCTTCCTAGAAATAGTGGAGGAATTGAACTAAATTTAGATCTATTATTACATCAGCCTAATAGTTTAATATATTTTCCTACATCAAAGTTTCCTGTTAATAAACAAGACTTGACGCTAAAAGTCTTTTCTAAGACTTCTTACCAAGAATTAAAGGATAATTTAATTAAAGAGTTTGAACTTTTAAAACAGGATAATATTATTCTAAAAACGGAACTTATATCTATATTTAGGCCCAATGAATCATCGGATTTTAAAAACGTGACATTTAGATTGCAGATAAGCGATTTAGATCGGACTTTATCGGACGATTATGTTAATAACTTATTAGATAAACTTGTACTTAAACTAAAAGATAAATTAAAAGCTGAAAGGATATAAAATTGAGAAAAACAGCAAGAGCGATTCTACTTAAAGATGATCAGATTTTATTGATGGATCGTAATAAATTTGGTCGAAAATATCGAGCATTAGTTGGCGGTAAGATAGAAATCGGTGAAACACCCGAACAAGCCTTAAGGAGGGAAGTTTTAGAAGAAGCTTCTATTACCTTTAAAAATGAAAGATTAGTCATTGTTGAAGATGCTGGTAGTGTTTATGGGATGCAGTATATCTATCTATGTGAATATGATCAAGGAGAGGCCAGTCTAGATATCGATTCTGAGGAGTACAAGATTAGTAGTTTAGGAAAGAATCTCTACAAACCAATTTGGTTTCCAACTAAAGACATCTTAAATGCTAATATACTGCCTAAAGAGTTAAATCAGCTACTAGACGATTTTTTCAAGTTAGGTTTTCCTCAAGATCAACCATATCAGTTAAAAATTAATACTTAACTGTTATAATAGTAATTAATTTAAAAAAGGTTTATTATATATGGCTTTAAAAAGAGAAAGGTTTTTTGCAATATTTTTTGCTGTCCTCTTCCTACTTACTTCATCATTTATAACAATTGCTTTTATTATCGCTAATTATGAATCTAGC
>JAJZYA010000043.1 GCA_021806285.1 bacterium
AACCCAATTCAACAGAAGGTGAATCGGAAACTATTAGTACTGAAGAAGAGCCTAGGGTGAGTGATTCATTTTCGGGAGAACCCGTATCAGAAGTAGAGCCTCAAGCACCAAATCTTACATCGGAAGTTATTTCAGGATCTGAAGGGTCTCAAATATTACAAGAATCCTTTGTTTCATCAAGCACTAAAAAGTCAATATTCAATAAAAAAAATAAGTTTCTATTTATCCTAGTAATTATAATCGTAGTATTATTCGGAGGTTCTGCCTATGCTTACTTTGGTTATTACATGAGTTCTGCAACTATTTGGAATGATAGTTTAGGCAATGCATCAAGTGGTTATAATAAATTGGTAAGTTATGTAAATACTCAGTCGACTGCTGGTTATAAAGGAATTAGTGTAAATGGATCATTTAATTTGCAGATGGGCTCAAGTCATGATAATGGCTCGTTAAATTTTGAGAGTTATGACAAGAACTCGACAGCATCTATTAAATTAGATTTTGGAGTAAGTAATTTAGACCTGGAAGAAAGAAGTATAGCTGTTAGCGCTAGCTTAGACCCTAATCTATACTTTCAAGTTAACGGAGTTAATCAACTAGGTGGTTATTTCCCTAATGAGGCCCCTATACTTGATAAAATAAACGGTCAGTGGATTGAAGTCGATCACAACTTAATTGCCGATCTAACGAGTTCGAGCTCAAGTAAACAAGCGTCAACTCCATCGCCAAGTTGGTCTAGTCTTGGTTCATACTTACTAACAACATCTTCAATTAACAAAAAATATCTTTTTAGTTCAAATAAATCATATGCTGTTTTAAGAATTCTAAAAAGTTACGGGAAAGAAACAATTAATGGAGTTAACACTGAGCATTATTTAGTTGGGTTTAATAAAGCAAATACAAAATCCTATTTAAATGCTCTATGTAGTGCATTTGTCAGTAGTAGCCTAGGGAATTACTTTAAACAACAATCCAATTCTTTATTTCAATTGAATGCTTCGAGTTGCAGTAATTTTAGTGCCAGCGCCAATAGTTTAAACAGTTCCGACACTTTCCAGCTCTGGGACAATGTCGATAACCGCATACCTTATATGGTAAGATTTAGTAAAAAGAATAATCCTCTAGAGAACTACATAGATTTAGGATTGAATTATAACAATGGCACTTCCTACCCATTCTTTATAACTGGCACTAGTAAATCTTACGGCGCAACAACTAATTTTACTTCAAATATTACCCTAGATACTTCAAATAATAGTTTATTAGCTACTTTAAATGTTACGTCTAACTCTTCTAATAATAAAGATGTCTTTAATGGTAACTTTAGCTTTATACCTACTGATAAGGTGCTAAACGTTCAAGTTCCAGCAGGCTCTATTCCTTTACCTACAGAATTAAACAATTTAGGTATTCCTTTACCGATCAGTGGCTTATCTACTTCGAGCACCATCCCAACAGCTCTATAATTTTAGTTTCTTAAGTTAACTTTATATTTAAAGTAATACTAAAAACATCTAATGTTATAAAGCATAATCTAATTCATACTTGCAATACACCTAGTTATAGTGTTAAATATAACAATCATTAAGCTAATGGAAAGGGCCATCATGACAATATATAAAAACTATGTATCTAATGGAAATGCTCTTTTCGGCTTTCCCTTTTTAGAATATTAGTTAATTTTTTAGCACAGATATAAATCTTAAATAACAAACTTAAAAGATCGACGATTAGGAGGATCGATCTATGAAACGAAATACTTTAAATAAGAAAAACTCTAGAATGGTGATTAATTTCTTAATAAGTCTATATAAGATATCTCCATTTAAGGTCTTGTTTATGATTCTTAGCCAATTAACTTTTGCTGTTTTGACTTCAGCAATTGCTCCAATTTTTGTTTCTAAGCTATTAGCTCAAATTGTCCATGGTGGAGCAGATTTTAAGAATAGTTTAGATTTATTAATTGGATATATCTTAGTACTCATCTTGGGTGATGTTATTATGGTTCGAATAACTATAGCCATTGCTTATGTGGTTGAGACTAAAATGCAAGAAATTATAGCTCAAGACATTCTTGAAAATCAGACCAAAAAGAGCCTAAACTTTCATTCTAACCATATGAGTGGCGGAATCGTATCGGATACAAATAAATTACTTGGATCAGTTGAAAGGTTTTGGGATAACTTAATATTTACTATTACGCCTATTGTGGGAACCCTTATTGCCATAACGGTTTCATTAAGCTTTATATATTGGCAATATGCTGTCGTACTTTTTGTTCTGTCAGTAGTCATCTCTTTGTTAATAATGAAATTTCAAAGCTCCATTGCACCTATAAGTAAAGACGTAGCCACTAAGTCTAGTGCTCAGACAGCTTACTTTGCCGACGTTATTGCTAACATTTCAACAGTTAAATCTTTTGCTAAAGAAGAATACGAATTAAGTAGGTATAAGAGTAAAATTAATGACTGGAAAAAAGCTATATTCAGAGAAATGAAATCAGTTTTAATAGTAACTGGTGGTTTTGGAACAATGATGGCATTCATGAATATATCAGCATTTATTGCTGCCATATTGGCAACTCAATACAAAATAGCTAATATTGCAAGCATTTACCTAGTCATAAATTATACTCTAAATGTTGTTTCGCAGTTATGGTCAATAAGTCAAATTACTAGAAACTACATCCGAATAATAGGGGATGCTAGTCCAATGATAGATATACTTAAGGAGCCAATCGAACTCAATGACCCCTCTAATCCAGAAGAGGTTAAAATAATCCGAGGAGCGATAAGGTTAGAAAATGTCGATTTTGGACATGAGAATAATAGATTGCTATTTAAAAACTTAAACCTTTCAATTAAGCCTGGAGAAAAAATAGGTTTAGTAGGCCATTCTGGATCTGGTAAAACCACTTTAACTCGATTACTGTTAAGATTTAGCGACGTTAATAATGGACGTATATTAATAGACAATCAGAACATTGCTAATATTAGGCAGGCTGATTTAAGATCTAAAATAGCCTATGTTTCTCAAGAACCAATGCTTTTCCATAGGTCAATTAAAGAAAATATTGCCTATGGGGAGAGTGACGCCAATATAAATACGATTAAATTAATAGCTAAACACGCCAGTGCTCATGATTTTATAGAAGATTTACCTAAAAAGTACAATACATTAGTTGGTGAAAGAGGAGTTAAGTTGAGTGGTGGCCAACGACAAAGAATAGCTATTGCAAGAGCTATGCTTAAGAATGCTCCGATATTAATCTTAGATGAAGCTACCTCAGCTCTAGATAGCGAAAGTGAAGTTTTGATTCAAGATGCTCTATGGAAATTAATGGAAAACAGAACTGCATTAGTTATAGCGCATCGCCTGAGTACAATTCAAAAAATGGATCGTATATTAGTTATGGAAAAAGGCCAAATTGTTGAACAGGGAAGTCATAAAGAGTTAATTTCAAAAAAGAATGGGATTTATTCTAAGCTTTGGGCTCACCAAAGTGGTGGATTTCTTGAAGATTAGATCTATTAAAGCTCTATTAGAGAGTTATTAGCCTGCCTAGATCGTATGCTAAGCAAGATAATCGCCATAAAAATTAAAAGGGGGCTACTGTTTAAGTCCGTCATTAGGCCACTATAGTAGCCTCCTAAACCTTGCCCAATAAAAAAGTAAATTAGATTTATTAGAATGGCAAGAACCAGTCCAAGATAACTCCATTTCTTAGTTAAATAAGGACTTAAACCTATCAATAAGTAACAAATTATTAGTATAAAGACTAATAAATTATTTAAAGTTGTGAATCCTCTAAGAATATAACTATTAAAGTTCCAAAGCCACGAGGGCTCACCTTTAGACATATTTAAAATCATTGCGATTAAGACCTTAGATTTACCCATCGTTTCATAAAGAAGGAGGAGGGCTCCAGATAACCAAAATACGAGCCAAAATTCGTTTAACCATTTCATATTTAAGATGTCTTGTTTGTGATCCTTGTAATTTGATAATAATAAGGCTATAGCAATAACAACGTATAGTAGGGCTGCTCCCGGAAAGCCAAATAGAATAAGATTCTTAGCATTCAATAAGCCACCCATACCTTCACCTAATATCCAAACTAATAATCCCCAAACAATAGATAACTTAAGCCCTAAATTAGTTGTTTTTCGACTCAAAATCAAAATAGCAATGCTAAGTTGGACTAATATGAATAAGGCATTAAAAAAAATCGGATTTATTAAAATTATATTAATCACACTATGCATTAAGAAAGATAAAAAGAAGGGTTGATTTAAAGCAAAAGGACCTATTACTTTATTGGCAAAATCGCTCGTAAACAATTTAGGCTGCATTTGAAAAATTGAATCTATAATCCAGAACAAACCAAGAACAATCGTAATATGTTTTTGATTAATTTTTTGTATTAACCCCACCATATTAAATCTTATTATACTTGATAATTATTTACTTATGTAGAAGTAGTAGTAATATATTATTTATATAAATAATGAGTGTGGAAACTAAAACTGATACTTATGTTGAACGACCTCTAGGCCTTGTTGATACTTATTTACTTGAAAAGATTAAATATAACTTAAGGAACATTTTCCCTAATTTTTTGAAAGTAGGAGACGATTCTTACGAGAGTTTTTCGTATGACCGTGATGTGAACGGACTTATGTCGACCGATCATATAGGATTAATATATCGAGAAGGTTTTGTATGCAACTCATTTTACCTAGCCTTAACTAGTTCGATCGAAATATTTGATCATAAGATAAAAGAAGTTGAAGCTAGCCTAGTTAAATATATTATATTACCTGATGATATTGAGATAATTTCAGAAGAATCATACGATTCTCAAAAAGAACAAAATGATTTAAATCTATGGAGAATATTTAGATTACTTAAAAAAGGCGAGACACTGTTTTTATAAGAAATGCTTAACCGTCCCCTAGTTCAACATTAGCATAGGCTAAGACCCATTCCGTAAATTCACTGAAAAATATTCTTAATCGATTTTCTTCGAATGTATCATTAGAATTGATAGCATCCCTAAGATCTAAAACATCTCCAGGTACTTCATTGGAACCTGCTTGATCTTGTTTTAATCTATCTAACATAAAACCTCCTTTAATTAAAAAACCCGCTTTTGTAAGCGGGTTTAAATTTTATATTACTAAATAAACTCTAGACCCGCTGATAACGGTTTAGAATGATGTTCTTAATTATCATCACTAGAGTCATAGTAAGTAGTATATAAAAAAATAAAAAGTTTTTCAAAATATTTCCTTGAAAATATTATAAATCGGCGTAAAATAAGTCATTGTTTTATAAATTTACAAAGATTGACTTATGGCTATTAAAGAAGAAATAAGGCTTGGTGAAGACAGTCTATCAACAGATGTTAATATTGCTGAGTGTATAGGTGCCTATTTATACAATATGGTTTGTAAATGTCCACCTGAAGATGTTAGTTATGAGGGAATAGGTCAAATTGTTCTAAATAACTCTTCAGATGATGCTCTATATCCTTTCCCAAAAAGCCCAAACGAAATTGTTTATTTACGTCCAGAAAGGGTTGAAGAGCTAATTAAAGTTGCTGAGGTCTGTCAGTTAATAAGAACCGAATAAAATAAATCGCTTATTCATTACACTAAGGGTTAGTCGGTGTGGTTGGATTATTAGGATCGTTCCAGGTTTGATGATCCTCTGGAGGTTGTGCAACCCCTAGGCCAGGTCCGTTCATATTGGTTGGTGAATTGACACCTAAATTTGAATTTGCATTACTATTTAAATCGACATATGGTGGTGGTGACTGATTAGATCCTGGCACATTTTGATTGCTCATAGTTTGAGCTTGGACCATTTCCGGATTAGTTGTCGGTGCTTGATTTAGATACGTTGGATTGGATGGATTATTGGAGGGTTGATTAGGTAGTTTATTAAAGTCTTGGTTCATTGGATATTGTGGTGTCCCACCACCCCACTGAGGATTGTTCATTGGACTGTCGTTATTAGCATTGTTTGCTCCTGTTCCTGGATTAGAAGCATAGGTACTTTTACCAAAAGCTAAAATTGGCAACCCAACATATGGGAAAAAAATAAGGCCTATTATATAAAAGACTACACTTTTAGAAAAGTTTTTAGATATTCTATATAGTGCTATGTATTCAATTACCGCTGGAATAATATTTACAAAAGGTACTAAGCTTAATATTGACAACCAAGCAGGAATATCGGTTATTTCAAACATAACCCATAAGTTATAAATAGGCACAAATCCAGCCCACATCTTTCGACCTGCTTTTCTAAATATTAATCCTAAGCAATAGCCAAGGAAAATGTATAGGATTATTGCAATAAGAATCATTATCCCATTCATAGCGGTAAATTTTGGTGTTGAATGAAATGCTTGTGAGTGATTTAGGCTTTGAGT
>JAJZYA010000044.1 GCA_021806285.1 bacterium
GCAATCGGTTCGTTAAATTGGTCAAAAATAGGTATTATAAGTTTATTTATAAACCTGTCTGCGTAACTATTTCCGTTTTTATAAAGCAAACCTATATTAACCGCAATATCTAATTGAATTTTATTTATCACAGTTATAGATAACTCTGATGCCTCGTCTATAGCGTTATTACGATGTTTTAAACTATTAAAGATAGACACAAATAGTAAATCTCTATTGAAAGGCTTTAGATTGCCGTTTTTATTTACCAACCAGGATAACTTATAATCTGAAAGTTCTATGGAAGTAACGATTCTATTACAGTTATTACACTTCTTTCGTCTCCAGGTGCCATTACTTCTGGCCAGATGCCTGGAATTAGTTGTTTTTAGTTTAGAATGGCAATATATACAAACCATAGCTACATATTGACATAACGCTGTACGAAAATCTAGTGGATAATTGCTTAAAATTGAGTATAAATAAAACAGACCTCTTAAAGAGGTCTGTTAATATTCGTTAATTTTGATTAACTAGTTCGTAATCGACGAACACGATTCGTTGGTTTCGAAGGAGTTAATTCCTCATAAAACAACTGAAATGTGTCTAGCACACTTATGGTAGATTTACTCACCAAATCCCTTTGTTTAACCGAAATATGTTAACAAAAATTAGGTATAGTGTCAATGGTGGGCAATAGAGGATTTGAACCTCTCACCTCTTCCACGTCAAGGAAGCGCTCTAGCCGAATGAGCTAATTGCCCTGAACTATTATGTTAAATTATACTTATACTAACGTATTTCTTCAAACTATATTTTATATCAAAAGTGATATATAAAATACCCACAGTTTATCCTCAATTAAGTGTAAGAAATACGACAATAAAGTACTAGCTTTATAGTACTACCCATGATAATCTTATTCATGTTAGGCGAAGTTTTGACGAGAAGGTTTTTTAGGATGAATTAAGTTGTGTAAATTTGCGAGATTACACAACTTTTTTTATTTAGAATTTTAATGTTATAATATGTACGAGCTATGAAGTGGACTAACCAACCATTGAGCTTCGCGGGGTGCTGTTAACGTGCGTTAACGTAAATGGAAGAGTGAAATGTTTCGGTGGGACAGCCCTTGTTAGGGGCCCGGAACGTACTAAATTTAGTAAATTTGCGAGATTACTTAAATTTAGTGCGTTTTTTATTATTTAAGGAGAAACTATGAGTCAAAAAGTTGATCTAGTAGCAATGAGACATTCTTTAGCCCATATTTTGGCTTCAGCTGTTTTAGAATTATTTCCGGACGCTAAGTTTGGAATAGGTCCGGTTGTTGAGAATGGCTTTTATTATGATATTGATATTCCATCAAAAAAGTTAACCGAAAAAGATTTGACATCCATAGAACAGTCTATGAGAAGAATAATTAAGAAAGATTTTCAGTTCGAAACTTATGATCTTGATATAGATAAAGCTATAGAATGGGCTAAAAGCAACAAACAAGACTACAAGCTAGAGTTGTTAAATGATCTTAAAAGATCCGGGACTACTCAATTTAAAGATTTAAATAAATCTGAACTTGGAACAATAGCGGATGATAAAAATAAGATTGAAAAAGTATCTTTTTATAAGCATGGCGATTTTATCGATCTTTGTAGGGGTCCTCATTTAAATTCGACCGGTGAAGCTGGACCATTTAAACTGTTGAGAATAAGTGGTGCATATTGGCGCGGAAACGAAAACAATAACCAGTTACAACGTATTTATGGTGTTGCTTTTAATTCCAAGTCTGAATTAGAAGAATATTTAAAAAACTATGAAGAGGCAAAGCTTAGAGATCATCGAAAGTTAGGCAAAGAGCTCGATTTATTTGTATTCTCAGATTTGATTGGCAGTGGACTGCCCCTTTTTACACCCCGAGGAACTGTTTTAAGAGATGAATTATCTAGATATTCTAACGAGTTAAGACTTAAATTAGGGTTTCAGAAAGTCCATATACCCCACATTACCAAAACAGATCTTTATGAGGTTTCTGGTCATTTAGCTAAATTTGGTGATGAATTATTCTTAGTTAAAAGTCAAGAAACGAAGGACAAATTTGTCTTAAAGCCAATGAATTGTCCTCATCATATCAAAATTTATGATTCAAAACAGAGATCATATAAAGATCTTCCAATTAGATATTTAGAAACAACAGAAGTTTACCGTGACGAAAAGACTGGTGAACTCGGTGGATTATCTAGAGTCAGATCAATAACTCAAGATGATAGTCATATATTTTGTTTAGATGAACAAGTTGAGAGCGAAATTAAACATTTGATCACTGCATTTAAAGAAATTTATAAAACTCTTAATATGAAAATTAGCGCCAGATTAAGTCTAAGAGACGACTCAAAGCAGTATCTTGGAGCAATGGAATTATGGGAAAAAAGTCAGGGGCAGCTTAGAAATGCTCTTAGAAATAATGAAGTAGAGTTTTATGAAGAAAAAGGAGAAGCAGCGTTTTATGGCCCAAAGATAGATTTTATGGCTTTAGATTCTATTGGTCGAAAACATCAACTTGCAACCGTTCAATTAGACTTTGTTATGCCAAAAAGATTCGGTTTAGAGTATGACTCCGAAAAAGGATCAAAAGAAACTCCAGTTTTAATTCACTCAGCATTCCTAGGGTCACTTGAAAGGTTTATGGCCATATATATTGAACATACTTATGGCAGGTTTCCAGTTTGGTGTTCACCCGAACAATTGAGGATTATAACTTTAAATCAGGATGAGGAAGTTATAAAATTTGCTAAGGACCTAAAATCTAAAGCATTAGACGTGAATTTAAGAGCTTCACTTGATTTAGACAATGAATCAGTGTCTAAAAAAATTCGAAAATCTGAGTTACTGAAAATTCCATATTTGGTTGTTGTAGGACCTAAAGAAGTCGAGACTTCCAGACTAATTCCTAGAATCAGGGAAGATTTAAAACGAGACAATAAAGACTATTCCAAGAGCATTAGTACAGATGAATTCCTTAACAGTATTGTTAAGGAATATTTAAACAGATCTTCTAAAAGTAGCCTTTAGCATTTAAATGAATGAAAAACATCCCCTTACTTGTTATTGTTGGTGAAACAGCTTCCGGAAAAACGGAGTTATCTGTATTATTAGCTAAAAAATTTAAGGGTGAGATTATTTCAGCTGATTCCGTAACTATTAGAAGGGGGCTTGACATAGGAAGCTCCAAGCCCACCAAAACAGAAAGAAAGGAAGTTTCCCATTATTTAATAGACATAATTGAGCCTAATGAGAAATTTAGCGTCTCTCAGTATAAGAATTTAGCCGAAGAAGAGATTAAGCATATAGGTAATAATAAAAATTTACCTATTTTAGTGGGGGGTTCAGGGTTATACATAAATAGTATTTTATATAATTACAAATTTAGGACAGTTTCCAATAAGTATAAGAGAGCTTATCTAGAGTCACTAGATAATGAGGGATTATTGGAAATTGCAATAAAGGATCAGCTAGATCTTAGTGATATAGATATTAAAAATAACAGGAGGTTAATTAGACATATAGAAACAGGAGGGCATAACAGTAGAGACTTATTGACAAGAGACAGTACTCTAGTAATTGGTCTCTATAATTCCGAAGAACAAAGAAAAGAAAGAGTTCAGAAGAGGGTTATTAAAATGATTCAAGATGGTCTAGAAAAGGAAGTAAGGACTCTATATTTAAAATATGGATTAAATCCTGAAATATTTAAGAATATTGGATATCGAGAATGGGTACCATATTTAGAGCATAAGGCTTCAATTGATGACGTTGTTCAAGATATAGTAAAGGATACTATTTATTTATCTAAAAAACAGAAGACTTGGTTTAAAAGGAATAAGGGTATTCATTGGTTTAATTACCCCTCAGAAACATCTAAGATTGTAGATCTTGTTACATCATTTATTTCCGAAGAACATTTTAATTGATAACATTTTTTGATAATATGTATTTATGATTGAACAATTGTTTGGTTCTAAAACTAGGGTAAAGTTATTGCAACTCTTTTATGGCAATCCTAATCGACAATTTTATGTTAGAGAAATAACGCGCAAAATAGAAGAACAGATTAACTCTGTAAGAAGAGAATTAAGTAACTTATTAAGTATTGGTATAATAGTTTCTGACAGTAACAACAATAAACTTTATTACGAAGTTAATCAAAAATTTAAATATTATGCCCCATTGAAACAGATATTTGGTAATGAGGAGTCGGTATCAAATAAAATATCTGACAATTCCAAGAATAAGCCATCAGAAAGTTCATTAAGTATTGTTGGACATGTGGATTTAGCAATCCTAACAGGGCAGTTTACTAGAGACGAATTGTCGGGAGTAGACTTGTTGATTGTAGGTGAAATTAATCCAAACGCTTTAGCTAAATATGTTGGGGAGTTAGAACAGAAAGAGAACAAAAATATTCGGTATACAGTAATGAATCTTGACGATTTCAAGTATCGAATAGAGATAAGAGATCGATTTGCTAGCAACATTCTAAATGCTAAGAAGCAGGTTTTAGTTGATATACATGGCTTTTTAAATGATGACACTAATAAGGAGGAAGAATAATTTATGGAGTTTCAGTATTACGGTGCAAATTGTATTAGTTTAGCTACTAAGGGCACTAGGATAGTTGTAGATGATAATTTAAAAGAATTAGGCAAAAAAGGAATAATAAAGCAAGGAGACGTCGCCTTATTTACTAATGAATTAAAGTCTGATGTTGCTAGACTTTCTTTTTGTTATCCGGGCGAGTACGAAGTGGGAGAAATATCAATAGTTGGTATCCCAGCTAAACCTTTTATGCATGATGATTCCGGTAAACAAATTACAATGTTTAAACTAATGGTCTCAGATATTACGATTTTAATAACGGGTCATATATTAGGAGAATTAGATACTGCCCAAAAAGAAGCTATAGGAAATGTAGATATTATGTTCGTTCCGGTAGGTAATAATGGCTATACTTTAGATTCTATAGGTGCCTTAAGTCTAATTAAGGATATAGAACCTAAATTAGTAATCCCAACTCATTATAAGAGTTCAAACTTAAAATACCCTATTGAACAAACTTCGCTAGACCAAGTACTTAAAGATTTACCAATGGAAATAAAAGATAGATCGAATAAGTTAAAAATGAAACAAAATGATCTCTCTGATATAACCCAGTTATTTATACTGGAAGAAGACTAGACTAATTACTTAGTTATCTTTAGATCTTTTTTGGAGACTTGAGCTTTATCGACAAGCCCTTTTTTCTTTAAAGTTCTAATAGCTCTAGTACTAAGTTTCAGGGTAACTTTTTTACCATCAACGATGAAAGTTTTATTTTGAAGATTGGGTTTCCATACTTTTTTAGTATGCCTTTGGCTAAAACTTACATTATTTCCGTATTGTTTACCTTTTCCGGTTAAGTCACAAACTTGCATATATATCCCTTAATTTTTTAGATTAAATTCAAAGTGTAATTATACGAGATTTTACAAAATAGTCAATTTTATATTTAATAATTGATTATAGTAACATTGTATTTTAAACATTGCTATACTGTATTGTATGCTTTCTCAACTATCCATTTCTGAAATAATAGTATTTTTCATAGCTATCTTAATTTCTATGGTCGTACACGAAGCTAGTCATGGATACGTAGCCTACTGGCTTGGCGATAATACGGCCTTAGAACATGGTAGATTGACATTCAACCCTTTAAAAAGTATTGATTTATTAACTACCATCTTACTTCCAGTTGTTCTGGTACTGTTTGGTCTTATGCCTTTTTTTGCTGCTAAGCCAGTACCTATTAATCCTAGGAATCTTAAGTTTGGTAATTATGGATCTGCCTTAGTTGGGTTAGCTGGTCCAGTTTCTAATCTTTTAATGGCAGCAGTAGCGGGACTTATTTTAAGATTATTCGGTGCTGATTTTAGTTCCTTTATTCAGTCGGTATTTATCATATTTGTAGAAGTAAATATCGGATTATTTATATTTAATATGATTCCGTTTCCACCCCTAGATGGATCTAGACTATTATATGCTTTTG
>JAJZYA010000045.1 GCA_021806285.1 bacterium
AGATCTTGAAAACGTTGCTAATAGCTTCAAGGGAATTGAAAAATCCTACGCTATTAGTGCTGGTAGAGAGGTTAGAGTTTTTGTTAGGCCTGGAGAAATCGATGATTTGTCTGCTATAAAATTAGCTAGAGATATAGCTACTAAAATAGAATCAACCATGCAATACCCCGGTACCATCAAAGTTAACGTTATTCGAGAGACTAGGGCCATAGAATTTGCTAAATAATCTCCATGATCAGATAATAAAGACATGAAGTTTTTATATCTTGGAGATATAATGGGTAACCTTGGAATAAAATCCGTAAGTCTTTATTTAAAAGAGCTTGTTATAAAACATGAAGTAGATTTTGTAATTGCTCAGGCAGAGAATGTCGATAACGGTAAAGGTATATCTAAAGCAAAATATTTAAGATTAAAAAAACTTGGAATAGATTTCTTTACTGGAGGAAACTGGACTTTATTTAATCCTGAAATACATTCTTTCTTAAATGATCCCAAAGAGCCCATAATTAGACCAGCAAATTATCCTGATGAATATCCAGGGCTAGGATATAAGTATCTTGATACAAGTAAGGGCAAAATATTAGTAATTAGTCTTTTGGGTAAAATAGTAGGTCGTGATTTAAATATAGATTTTGCAAATCCCCTAAAAACAATTGATAATATTTTAGAGAAAGAAAAAAATACACCTAAAATTGCCGTCATAGTTAATTTTCATGGAGACTATTCAAGCGAGAAAGTTGTTATCGGGCACTATCTAGACGGTCTAGCTACAGCCGTCATTGGGGATCATTGGCACGTTCCGTCCAACGACGCAAGAATTCTACCAAATAAAACCGCTCATATATCTGATGTTGGCATGAATGGATCACTAAATTCTTCTTTAGGGGTAAAACTAAACATTGCAATTAGTAGATGGCGAAACGGGACTAAACTTAAAAACGAGTTAATAGAAGATGATAAGCTACAGTTCAACGCTGTTTTAATAGAATTTGATACTAATACCGGTTTAGCTAATAGTATCAAACAAATTCGAATAACATCCTAAGCTTTACTTAAAGGGTATTTTTAATATAATATACAAAGAATAAAAACATCGGGGATTGGCGCAGTTGGCTAGCGCGCCGCGTTTGGGACGCGGAGGTCGGAGGTTCGAGTCCTCTATCCCCGACCATTTATGACATTTAATTTTTAGTAAGCTTGGACAAACTGTTTATAGGTTCGTGTCAGAACAAGAATGTCTACCTGTAATGCAGCTCGCTTTTTTAGTAGTCTCGTAGTGCTATAATAAATCAAAGCAAGGAGTAACGTATGAGTGCATATAATCTCGAACAAAACCAAGAGCCTTCATTTACAGAACGGGTAATAAGTACTATGAGAGATGCCTATAAGAATTTACAAACTTTACTCAAAGATTTTCCATCCATCGAAAATGGAGTAGATAAAAGTCCTGAAGAACAGGCATTATCAGAGGCTATCGGGATATTTGTAACCGATAATGTAGTCGCTTCAAATGATATAACTAAAATACCTAGGTCTCCTGAACTTAGTAGAGCTGCTGATGCATGGCTGGAAGCAGTCTTACAAAGTAAACTAAGGAGCGCTATGTTTTTAGAGAGATTAATGCAAGAAGAGAAAAACATTGAGGATTTACTTAAGGGACGTATGATTAGAGCTATTAGTCTAAAACATGGATTTCTCGTAAGCAGTGGTAATTATGTTGTTGGTTCTAATGGAAGTCCTATGGAAATAGAAGCTCCTTTCTTAGGCGTCGAACCTGATCGGGGTATTATCTGGCTTGGAGAACCCGAACAAGCCTATCAAGTCCAAGTGTTTGATAATCATGATCCTCAAACACTTGCTGCTATAATCAAGGTTCAATAACAGTAAGTCTAGTAATTAGATCATTAATCTTATGTCTAACTCAGATAAACAAAGATATCGTAAGTAGTTTTGCTGTAACACGACGAGAAACCTTTCCTTTATTAATTCTTAGTACAGCACCACGATAAATATGTATTATACTGAATGTATCTAAATCGGGGATTGGCGCAGTTGGCTAGCGCGCCGCGTTCGGGACGCGGAGGTCGGAGGTTCAAGTCCTCTATCCCCGACCATATAATATGAGCGTACCGACTGAACACATACCAACTGCGATACAATTAGTAGCCCCAACGATAAAAAATTATGGTTATTTGGCTGTATTTGGATTAATAGTTCTTGAAGATTTTGGAATACCTTCTCCCGGAGAAACAACCTTAATCGCAGCAGCTTTTTTCTCTGGATTAGGAGATTTAAATATATTTATAGTTATTATTATAGCTATTATGGGCGCTGTTTTAGGGGATAATATCGGATATGCAATAGGATATTTTGGAGGTCATCCTTTAGTCTTAAAGTTTGGTAAATATTTATTTATAACTAAAGAAAAACTAGATAAAGCTGAGAATTTTTTCAATAGACACGGCGGAAAAATAGTTGCTCTAGCTAGATTTGTTGAGGTCTTAAGACAAGTTAATGGAATAATAGCTGGTCTTAGTGATATGACTTGGAAAAAGTTTTTAGTTTTTAATTCTATAGGTGCCACCCTCTGGGTAATCTTATGGTCATTGATTGGATACTTTGCCGGTCAAAATATAGATATATTCTTGAAATACCAATTAATATTTAGTATTGGGATTGGAGCTTTAATAGTTCTTTATTTAATATATCGAATAATTAAAAAGAAGAGATCTAATTAGTTACCAACCTTTTTGTAGAAGGGGCTTATGATCGTCTAATTTGCATTTTGTTTTTATCTTATCTGGTAATAATTTAACAAAGGATACAGCCATTGCTCCAACTCCGAAACCTCCAACTATGTCTAAAGGAGTATGAACTCCAAGGTATATCCTTGAAAATCCAACTATTATAATCCACAAAACAGAAATCCACTTCCATTTATTAGGAAGTATTAGCCATAACGTTAACGCCATGGCAGTAGCAACACTTTCATGAGCCGATGGAAAACTGGTTAATCCTTTTTCAATAGCTCTTTCGTGTAAATGACCTTTTAGTAAAACAACTGGTCTAGGTTCTCTTACAATCCTTTTAGCTATTTCTGCTACCGCTCCAGCACCACCAACTGTTACGAAAAATCTCCAAGCTAATCGATAGTATCTAAAAATGAGAGGAATGCCCACACAAAGTACGATCGGATAATAAGCTCCTAAGGCGCTTGAAGTCCAAAGGACTACTGTCTTATAGGTATTAGGTAAATTATTAATATCGTAAAAAATTCTCGCTTCCAAACCTTTTAATTGATGAGTATGAGAGATAATAGCGGAAGGAATAAATAATATTAATCCAATAATAAATAAAATAATATAGGCCTTATTCGAGCTTTTTGAAGTATCTTTTTTATCCATAGTTATTTATTATAAGATAAAATTAATAAAAAAGGTATCAAATAAATGAAATTATTAATAACCCTTCTAATTGTTTTCGTGATTCTGGTTTTGAATGAACTCTATTGGAGAAATAAAAAACGCCACAGCGAATTAAGCCGTAAATTTATTCATATAGTCGTTGGTAGTTTCGTGGCTTTTTGGCCATTTTATTTATCATGGTTGGACATTCAGGTCATAAGTCTGGCTTTTATAGTGGTAGTATTAATTTCTCGAAAAATTAATTTATTTAAAAGCATACATTCGGTAGGAAGAACTACTTGGGGAGAGTTATATTTCGGTATTTCGGTTGGATTAGTAAGCGTTATGAGTAGTAATAAATGGGTTTATATGGTTGCTATTTTGCAGATGAGCTTAGCAGATGGACTTGCTGCCGTAATAGGATCAGGAGTTTTAATTGGAAGAAGGTACAAAATATTTGGTCATAATAAAAGCGTAATTGGATCCTTAACTTTTTATATAGTTTCATTTATCTTAACGGTAGTTTATCTAGTTCTATCAAAAGGTCAATCCCAACCTGCTGCCGTATTAATTGTGCTTCCGTTGGTATCTACGGCACTAGAAAATGTATCGGTCGGAGGGCTAGACAATCTAACTATCCCATTTGTATATACGGTTCTTTTAAATATTCTTTAACTTGTGTGCTCTTAGGGCGTTGAATATTACCACTACATCAACAACTTCCTGCAGAAGTGCTCCGTAAACTGGCATAAACTTTCCACTTGCAAAGATTAACATTAAAACTAGACTTAAAGCTATTCCAGCTAATATACTTTGTTTAGCTATCTTAAAGGTATGAAGAGATATTTTATAGGCACTTACTACTTTTGTTATATCATCTGGCATTATAACCATATCTGCTGATTCACTTGCTGCGGTTGAACCTTTAGCTCCAAGAGCAATACCTACGTCAGAAGCCGTTAATACGGGAGCGTCATTAACTCCGTCTCCAACAAAAACGACTGGTTTATTCTTAACTTCTTCTATAACTTTTAATTTATCAGCGGGCAAGGCTTCTGCTACTACTTCTTTGATGTTAATCTTAGAGGCGATAGCGTTTGCTATTTTGCTATTATCTCCAGTTATCATCAGAATATGGTTAATACCTAAATTCATTAATTCGCCAATAGTTTTTTTGGCTTCTTTTCGGATCTCGTCATTCAAAGTTATATATCCTATTAAATCCTTATCTTTTGCTACAAAAACGCTTGTTTTGCTAATAGTGGTTAGTTTTTTGAAATCAGGAGGAGTTTTAATTCCTTCTCTTTTTAATAGATCTAAACGTCCGACAGTAATTTTGTTTCCTTTTAAGTCTGCAATTAGTCCCATACCAGATTCTTCTTTGAGATTTTTAACTTTAATTAGTTTTAGATTTTTCTTTTTGGCATAATTTACAATAGATTTAGCAACGATATGACTAGAAAACTGCTCTAAGCTAGCAGCTAAAACAACTAAATCTTTTTGACTAGATTTATTAACAGCTACTACTTCTTCGACATTCAATTCACCATGAGTTAAAGTTCCAGTTTTATCAAAAGCAATTGTTTCAGCTTCAGCTAGTTTTTCCAGGGCTGATCCAGTTTTTACAATAACTCCGTGTTTTGAGGCTAGACTCATGCCTGAAACTAGTGCGATCGGAGCTGCCAAAAGCAAAGGGCAGGGAGTTGCAACTATAATTACCTCTAAGAACCTAATTGGTTGCCCAGTCAGATACCAGACCGCTCCAGCTATTAAGTAAGCCATAATCGTAAAGGGTATGCTATAGCGATCCGCTAATCTTACAAAAGGCGATTGCGAAGCTGCTGCTGATTCCACTAATTTTATAATTTGTTGGTATTGACTATCTTTTGCGCTGGCACTGGCTTTAGCGGTAATCAAACCTTCTAGATTTATTGAACCACTTAATATTTGGTCTTTGATATTTTTATAAACAGGAGTGCTTTCACCGGTTAAACTAGCTTCATTAAAACTGGAATTTCCATCAATAACTACGCCATCAACCGGAACTATTTCTCCAGGTTTTACTACAAATTTATCTCCTATTTTAAGACTGCTAGCCTTTACGTCTATAATTTTACCAGATCGCAACAAATGTGCTTTCTTCGGGGAGTTCTTTAATAATGCATCTAATTCTGATCTAGCTCTATGATTGGCGAACTCGTCTAAAGAATCACCTCCCGTAAGCATTACTACCACAATTATGGCTGCCCAATATTGGTGAAGTAACACTGAAGCTCCAATGGCGGTGGCGGCTAAGATATCTATTCCGTAAGTACCATTTCTTACGTCTTCGTACATATCTTTAAGGATTGGTATTAATTCGACAACTGACACAAATCCTAAAACAAAATTAGATAACGTTTTAAGATTTAAAAACCATAATATGCCAGCTACTATAATTCCTAATAGAGCTAGTGAAAAAAACTTGTATTGAACGATAAATTTGATTATTTTTTTTAACATAATTT
>JAJZYA010000046.1 GCA_021806285.1 bacterium
TTATTAAAACCACTCTCTGGACTCATGTCGTTGTAGACACTCTTTAAAGTTCGAAATTTGTATATCTTAAAGACATTTCCGAAAATAGTTAATCTTTTAGCGGTGTAAAAAATTTTGCCTTTAGGTTCACTAATTTTTTGAATCAATATGACAATTATAAAAATAGGGGAGCTAATTATTAGAAATAAACATCCCAAAATTAAATCCGTTAATCTTTTTGCTACTCGACCCCATCCAACTAAGGCAGTCTGATGGACGCTAATGATCGGTATCGAATGAAATAAATCAGCTTTTATATTTCCAACAAAAAGTTCACTGTTACCGGGTATAAAGCGGTAGGCAATATGGTTATTTTGGGCGTATGAAAGAATCTGATCATTCTTATAAGATGATGAATAGAGTTCCGTTTGAATAATGGTGTGTGGCTGATCTTCCGAGAGATTTTTTATAGCGCTCTCGAAATCGCTATATGTTTTAAAATGACTTTTCTTTATAAGATTATTTTTACACCCAACAATTCCAATTATTTTATAGCCAGTTATTTCCGTTGCCGAAAGACTTTCAATTAAACTGCTTGTAATTTTACTATCACCTATTATTAGTACCTTATTGACTCCTATTCCTTTTTTAAATAAATCTTTTTGAACTTCTCTTAATACGTTTCGGAATATTAAAACGGCAATGGTTGCAAATAAAAATCCATAAATAACAACTAAGCGAGCTGGGAATATGGCCACGTTCACCATATAGGAATAACTAATCACAAATAAAATCCCTATAAAGGATCCAATTAAGACGCGTCCAAATTCAAAGAATCTGTTTTGGTAATAGCGCTCTTGATATAAGCCAAGAAGGGCAAAGACAATTAGCCAAAATGGTAAAAGTAAAAAGAGAAATTTTAAATAATTGATAGCATAAACATGGGCAGTCAAGGCTTGGTGGCTAATAGATACTCTAAGTATGTAAGCTAGACTTAATCCAAATACGACAGCTACACCATCACCCACTAAAAGAATCAGGTTATAGATAATAGAAGTATTGTTGCGCATATTTTTAGTATTTCTTAATTATATCCTAAAGAGTAAATTAATATAAATTATTGAAAAATATAAAGTATAATTAAAAACAAAATGAGATCAAAGATTTTATCAAAACAAAATTTTATTTATCTAGCTAGCTTTTTAATAATTATAATTATCAGCCTTGTTCCTTTTCACGCTTTCCTAACAGTCTGGCTAAGCAGTCTTGTTGGACATTACACTTTATTAAGACTCTGGAAAGAATTCTTACTGGTTATAATCCTTTTAATTGGTTGTTACTTTTTATTCTTTGATAAATCGATTCGAAGGCTCCTCTTAAAAGATCGACTCGTACTTTTAATTATTTTGTTTCTGGCTATTCAAGTTATCTTTGGAATAGTCTCATATATTAATAAGGATGTTTCTACAAAAGCTTTATTTTATGGACTTTTAATTAATAGCAGATATTTCATATTTTTTGGATTAGCTCTCATTATTTCTCTTAAAAATAAAACCCTTAAAAATAAAACCTTAAAAATGGTTCTTTATCCTAGTGTACTAGTAATATTATTCGGCATTTTACAAATTTTTGTTTTACCCCATAATTTCTTAAGTCACTTTGGATATGGCCCCAAAACGATATTGCCGTTTCAAACCATTAATTCTAACTCCAAATATGTCCGCATACTATCGACCCTAAGAGGAGCCAATCCTTTAGGGGCATATTTAATAGTTCCTATCTCTTTATTAGTAAGTCTTTTTATAGTTAAAAAGAAAAAAATCAAAATCGCTATTTTAATAATCCTTGGTTTAATAGTTTTATTCTTCACTTTTTCAAGAAGCGCCATGCTCGGTCTTCTAATATCTGTTTGTATAATCGTTTTTTATTCCATAAAATCAAAACAAATTAGAAAGTATCTCTTTATTCTTGGGCTTGCTTTAATATTAATTTTCGGTGCCGGCATTTACGCTTTTAGAAATAATCATCATCTTCAAAACTTTTTATACCACACTCAGTCTAATTCAAAAATTAAAACTACTTCTGATCAAGCTCATTTCAAGGCTCTATATAATGGATTAAAAAGTATAGCCAAAGAACCCCTAGGGAGGGGCCCTGGGACTTCAGGACCAGCTTCTATATATAATAATCACCCAGCCCGAATTCCTGAAAACTACTATATTCAAATAGGGGAGGAAACCGGAATTCTAGGCCTCCTAACTTATCTAGCAATTACTTTTATAGTCGCATATCGTTTATATAAGGACCGTTCTAATTACTTGAGTCTTTTTCTTTTAGCTAGCTTAGTCGGAATTAGCGCAGTAAATATGTTCTTATTTGGCTGGTCAGATGATACTCTTTCGTATTTGTGGTGGGGAATATGCGGACTTCATTTTGCTAGTATCTACGACCCTAGATTATCTAAACCTAAACAAAAAGTGGCATAATATAGGTATGGGAGATAGTAACCAAAATAAAGAAAGCATTAGACCTACCAAAAAACAAGCTCAAACCTTAGAGTTCATTAAAACTTTTATATCCGAACATGGTTACAGTCCTAGTTACAGGGAAATAATGAATTCCCTAAACTATAATTCAGTAGCTACGGTTGCTCTCCACGTCAACTCCCTCCTTAAGAGAGGTCATTTAAGAAAGCGTGATCGGTCTGCTCGCTCTCTAGAAGTAATTGAAAGCACTCAAGATAAGAAAATTCCTACTAATCTTGTAGCTCCATCTGAAGAAAAATGGCTTGTTGAAAAAATTGAGCATGCTTTTAAACAAGTGGAAGATCTGGGAGATGAGATCAAAACAACTAGTATTGATCACCTTTATGTTCTAGTCGGAGCCCTAAGAGGTCTTGGACTAGAGGGAGCTGCTCAAAGTTTTATTCCAAGATTAAGTGATCTAAAAAAGAAACAATCTGAAACCTCATAGTTAAAAATACTATATCCATTTGTTTGATAGTAATGCTAAACTACCATACACATTAATAAAATAGAGCTGGAAGAAGGTGAAAATCCTTCACTGTGCCGCAACGGTAATTCAAAAAGATAAGTCCGATACAGCTATCTAAAGAGAGGGTAAAATGTTAGCCGAGCAGCTAATTTCTCCGGAAATACAAACACCACCGTATCAGATAATTGATCTAGACACTCAGTCTGAAGCTTATTTTATTCATTCCTATTATCTTCAGGAGGCAAAAGAGATTCTTCTTAGTAATCATCAAAAGGCTGAAATCGATGACCCACAGGTTGCTAATAGTACTCCACTTCCGATCAATGTTTTGTCTGTATCAGATAGAATAGTTCTTGAAGAAAATGAGGCGGTCAATAATTTTTCTTTAAGAGAAGCTCTTTTTCTAGATAGTCTAAGGCTAGTGGCAGAAGTAAGAAACAAACTCTCTCCAAGATATTTTTCAAGCAATTTCCAATATTATGATCCTGAAAAAAAAGATTTGTTCAGTAATTCAAGGTCTTTAACTGAGATTTCTAAAAATGGCTTAAGTTCATTTTGTGAACCTGAAGAACAGCAAATAAGAGCCCTAGATTACGTTGATAATATGATGAATATAGAGCTTATAGAAAAATGTCGACAAGACGATTCAAATATAACCTTACTTAGGATTAAAGAATGTCCAGATTATGTGATCGATAAGTATCAAAAATCCCAAAACGAAAACGATACCTATAACGGTTATGTACCTCAAATTAAAAAATTTGTATTACAAAGAGATCGTATTTCGTCCGAAGGGGTTATTAGTGACCACTTTGCTTTACCTGGGACCCTTATAGACACAGAGGTGATTCGTGAAGCCTTAAATAAACTTAGTGATCAAGAGTCGTATCAAGAGCTTAGTTCCCTAGAACTAAGAGCTAAAAGTTTTGTTATTTCGTCCGATGAAGAGTCTTTTATAGAATTTGTTAAATTATTAGACGATTTAGCGTCTAAGAAGCACAATCAAAGCATATTTATGGGAGAAGTAGTACCCGATGAAATCAAGAAGGATTATTATCAATTTCTAGATCAGTGTCAGGATCAAGATCAAGATAATATAGATCTTGCTAACGATGTATCCGATTTTCTATTAAGTGAAAGTCGGCAGAAGAATGATCCAATGATAAGTGAAGTAAGGCTAAATAAATATCTATCAAAAAAAACCTTTGATCGATTTAAACACGACACTTCCCAGATATCTCGTATGTTTGGATTTCAAATCGCCGTTAACTTAGAAACAATTAACCGCCAGTTCCAAACCACCAAAAATAAAGCATCTTATGATGGGGCAATGAAAGTTTTAGCTGACTCTTTGCCGCCAGTATTATTTTGTGGAGCAGGTAGCTGTGGTCTTATTGGGATTACTTCTGGGTCTAATCTGGATAAGACCTTATCTAAATTAGGACTCAAGGGTGATAAGCTAGGCGATACCATAAGGAAGTGTCCTAATTGTGGTAAAAAGACCGTCTATTATGACGGCTACGCTAACAAAGCTTGTATCTCATGCAGTAGTACTGAAATTAAAAAATAATAAGCTTATTTAAAGAAACGAGCCTATAATTAAGCTTATGAATATAACAACGAAATTCATTAAAATTAATAAAAAACCGAAGAGAATAGCCTTTTACAGTGGGACATTTGATCCCGTACATATTGGACATATGACATTTGCCTTAACGGCAATCAAGAAAGCCAAGCTTGACGAACTTTATTTTCTCCCTGAAAGATTTCCTCGAAATAAAGTAGCTATGGAACATTTTGGCCATAGAGTTGCCATGCTGAAAGAGGCTATTAAGCCCTATCCTAAAATGAAGATATTAGAACTTGACGATAAAAGGTTTGAAGTTAAAAAAACCTTACCTAAAATAGAGAAAAAGTTTATAAATTCTAAAATCATATTTTTGTTTGGATCGGATAAGGTTGAAAGTATTCCTTCATGGGCAGACATAGAATTAATGTTCAAAAAATCTGAACTAGTAATCGGCGCTCGAAATGATATTGACTTAATGACCATTAGAACACTAGTTAAAGAATGGCCAACTAAGAGGGTAAAAATCTTAAAGAGTTATGCACCGGAAGTTAACTCCAGCAATATAAGGGATGCTTTACTTAATAACGATATGCCTGAGGGTCTCCTGCAAAGTGTATCAAGATATATTAGACAAAATTGGCTCTATATTTCATTGAAATAATTTACATAAAACAAGAACTAAATTAATTGATTTTATTTGCTTCTTTTATTTTCTTTATATAAAATAAACTTACAAATAATTTAAACAAACAAAACAAAACAAAAAAAGGAGACAAAATGTCTATAGAGGTAAAGGTGGTTGGTGGATTTGAAGAAAGAATCCCCGTAAATATAGAAAGACCTTATTGGAGAGAATTTTTAGAATTCTAAAAATTATTTCTTAGTTTGAGAGGTTGAACCAGAACTAGTAGTGGTTTTGGTTGTTCCATGGTCGGCTTTAGATTTGATGGCCGAGTTTATAATACTGTCAAACGCTGAAACACTGTCGTTAACTTGGACTTCCTTGCCGTCTAAGAAAAAGGTTGGAGTTCCTTGGATGTTTAGCTTGTTGCCTAAATTCTCGTCGGCAAGAATTAAATTGTTAACTTGTTCTGAGTTGTAATATTTATTGAATTGGCTAACATTTAATCCTAAGCTTGAAGCGTCCTGATCAAAAACGGTTATAGGGTTATTGGTTCCAATCCAAGTAGCTATGGCACCATTTGAGTTGTAGTATTCCTGATTCTGGG
>JAJZYA010000047.1 GCA_021806285.1 bacterium
GAAGTAAAACGCGAACTATAATCTGATATAATATAAATCACTGGAAAAGTAATTATATGATAAGAATTGATAAACAATTATTAACGGAAATGGGCCTAGGCTCTTTATCTGAAGCTGATAAACAATCGTTACTTCGGCAAATTATTGAAACACTAGAGATTAGGGTGGGACAGAAATTAGCTAATCAAATGTCGAACGAACAGTTAGAGGAATTTGAAGTTTATTACAACTCCAAGGATGAACAAGGAGCTTATAAATGGTTAGAAACCAATTTTCCAAATTACAAAGAGATAGTACAAATTGAATTTGATAATCTCAAAAAAGAGATTATCCAAGCAGCCCCCCAAATTTTAGAAGCCTCAAATAGCTCTAATTCAAATCCAAACTTAACAACTCCTCCTTCTGATCCTATTCTTCAGAACCCAATAAACCCACCAAGCGATCCAAATACTCCCCCCTCACCTTATCCAGGAGGCGTTAACACTCCCCCTCAAGTCTTATAGTTATCTTCTTAAAGGAGCTTATTTTTATATCCTGCCAAAAATGCTCTGGAGCTCATTTTATTTTTTCCCATAGGTAAAAGTTCATCAATTACAAGAATCCCATCTAAAGTTCCGACACCAAAAGTTTCCCCATTTATATAGATTGATCCAGGTTCAATTTTATCTTCCAAAACGTGAGCTTTTAATACAATCAAATCAAAACCCTTAATCTTCAATAAAGATCTGGGCCATGTTTCATGGGCTCTAATTTGTCTTTCAAGTTGAATAGCAGTATGAGAGAGGGGGTTTAACATGGAATCTTTTTTAGTTATCATTTTATCGTAAGTTGCATCATTATCCGTTTGAGGGACTGGATCTAGCTTGTAAGTGGTAATATCATCTATTATTTTAGACAATAACTCTGAAGCTTTTTGATCTAATGTATTTGCCAGTTCTTGTTTTCGAACATTAGGTTTTATAGCGATAGATTCCTGAGCATATATAGGCCCTGAATCCATTTTTAAAACCAATTTAATTATTGATATGCCAGTTTTATTTTGACCTTCAAGAATAACACTTTCTAGGGGAGTAGGACCTCTATGAAGCGGTAGTAGTGAGGGGTGAATGTTTATTATGCCACCGCTAAACAAATCGAGTATCTTAGCTGGAATAATACGACCAAATGAGGCTAAAACAGCAAATTCTGTTTTCAAGTTCAATAATTGACTATATAAAGATTCATTATTTTCAAAATATATAATTTTAATATTATGATTGATGGCAAAATCTACAATCTCAGGCTTATTTTTATTAATATCTTTTTGAGACAGAATTATGTATTCTATATCGTAGCCGAGATTAACGAGAGCTTTAATAATAAGTAGTTTAGAGGTTGTACCGGTAGCAAATCTCTCGTTACCAAAGAATATTATTTTTTTTGACATCTTCTTTTTTTAGCCTCTTAAGTTTACCTTGATCGTCTAAAATGTAAAACCTATCAAACATTTCTTTGATATGATCGATAAATAATAATCCGTTAGTATGATCTATTTCATGCTGAAAAATTCTAGCTAAAAAGCCTTTTACCTTAAATGTTACTTCTTTGCCATTTATGTCTAAGGCTTTTATTTTGGCCTTTGAGTATCTAGGGACCTTTCCATATATGTCGGGGACGCTTAAACAACCTTCATAATCTTCGATTAAATCTCCTTCTAATTTAAGGATCTCTGGATTAATATAGGCAATAAAATTATCATTATTCTTATCTTCGTAATTTTCTCTAACAATAATTATTCTGTAAAGTTTATCTATTTGGACAGCCGCTAAAGCTACTCCAACTTCATGATCACGACTATCGTCCCAACTTATAGTAGCCGACTTCATGTCTTCAATAATTTTTTTAATGTTTTGATCAATTTTTGTTACTTTTTGAGAAGATTTTCTAAGATCTTTATTTGGGACTGAAATTATTGAGTTTTTATCCATATCGAGAAATAGTATATCTTGAAATCTCTAAAAAACCCAAATTAAAGGAGATTATTAGGATCAAGGTCAAATTGTATAGAAGTTGGGATTAACTTTAATATTTTTAAGAATTCGTTTCTATCGGTAGATTTTAGTATAATCTGCCAACTATAAAGGTTATTGTTTTTTTCATGAAAAGAAGGTGCTGGACCTTCTATTATTACTTTTAAATGACTATTTTTAATTAAATCAATTATTTTAAGACAAGTTTTTTCTGAAGATTCTGGGCTTTTCTTTTTTATGGAAAGTTTTAAAAGATAGTAATAAGGAGGGAACTTATATAATTTTCTTTCTTTTAATTCTTCAATATAAAAATCTTCATAATTTTGTTTCACTGCAGATTTAATAAGTGTACTTTTAGGACTATAGGTCTGAATGATGGCCTTTCCATTGAGGTGTCCACGATCTATTCGACCCAGAACTTGTGTTATCAGTTGAAAAGTTCTCTCTTGTGACGTAAAGTCTGGAATATAAAGACTAGTGTCAGCTTGTATTAGTCCCACTACACTTAACTTTGGTAGGTCAAAACCCTTAGCTAGCAGTTGTGTTCCAATTAATATTTCAATTTTGCCGTTTACAACTTCTTCTAAATTCTGATCAACTCGTTCGGATTTGCTATTATCGCTATCAAATCGAGCTATCTTTTTGGAGGGAAAAAGCTTTGTTAATTCACTCTCAACAGCCTTTGTACCGGCGGTTTTAAATATTATCGAAATATTCTTACAAACAGGACATGCTTTCGGTATGTTTTTATTTAAGAAACCACAAGAATGACAAATCAATACATCTTTATCTTGATGATAAGTCATTGGTAAATTGCATTTAGGACATAAATCCTCCCATCCACATTGATCGCACAAGATTAGTCTAGAAGTTCCTCTTCTATTTAAATAAATTAAAACCTGTTGTTTTTGATTAAGAGCGTCATTGATGGCGTCAATCAAGACATTACTAATGAGTCTTGATCGAGTAAAATTAGTTCTATCCTTGAGATCAACTATCTCGTAGCTGGTATTAAAATTAGTGTTGTTTTTTGCAAGTTTAGTCATATTTAAAATAGGAATATTTCTTTCTTTAGCTATATAATAATCGACTAAACTCGGTGTTGCTGATCCTAATATAAGAATTGAATTACTTAGTTTTGAAAGTATAGAAGCCACTCTTAAGGCTTGGTATTTTGGTGTTTGATCAGACTTGTAAGAGGTTTCATGAGCCTCGTCTATAACAATTAACCCTATTTTTTCTAGGGGATAGAAAAGAGCCGATCTGGGTCCAATGATAATAACTGGGTCGGATGATTTTATGCATTTAAGCCAAAGCTGTAGTCTTTGTTTTGCTGAGAGTTTTGAGTGTACTAGAATGGCTTTATCTTTAAAGATTTTTTTAAAATTTTTATACAACTGAGATGTTAAGCTTATCTCTGGAGTTAAAATAATGGAAGAATATCCCTTATTGTATTGCTGCATACTTAATTCTAGGTAAACTCTACTTTTACCACTTCCAGTTCTTCCGTGTATCAAATATGTTCCTTTAGAATTAATTTTTTTAATGACTCGGGATTGTTGTTCGGTTAAAGGTGGCAAATTTATTTTAGATATTTTTTGATTTTTAGAAGTCTCTATGTCTTCTATTTCTAAGTTTTTTGGTAAAAATAGTCTAGTCACATCTCCGATAGAAGAATAATAATAGTCTGATATCCAGTTAGCTAATCTTTGGTATTTTTTAGGTAAAACCAAATCATCAAAAGATTTATTAATGGCTTTAATTTGAAAACGAGGCTTTTCGCTTATGGAATAAACAAAACCTAAAATATTTTCATTTTTTAAAGGGACATTTACTATAGTTCCAATTCTAAGTTTATTTGGAGAGCTATAAGTTAAAGAATTTTTAGACTTATACTTGTCACTTCTAACCCAAACATTGTAATAAAACATGTTCTAATTATACTTTGTTTAACATTTAGATCGCTATAAGAATAAAAATATATAAAAAATTTTAAAAAGTTCTTGAATTGATTTAAGATATGCCATATACTAGTTTTACGTTGTTCTAAAAACAATGGGGGAATATGTTAGATATATTTATTACGTCACGCGTTAGAAGAAAAATCATAGTTATATACGCAAAATATCCTGATTTTAAGACTCATGTCAGAGGTCTAGCAAAACTAATCAAGGAAGACGCTGGTAATATTCAAAGAGAACTCAAAAGACTTGAAAAGGTTGGTTTTTTAACATCAGAAAAACAAGGCAACACAAAAGTCTACTCTACTAATAAGCATTTTCCAATTTTTAAAGAACTCCAAAGCATAGTATTAAAGTCCCAACGGACTACACAAAAGAAAGGCGTACTTTAAAGGTAAAATAATTTGCATTATTTACCTCTGTAATGTAAAATCTTTTAAGATGATACAAGTAACAAGAAAAGACTCTAAAGAATCTCTTGAAAACCTTTTAAGAAGATTTAATAGAAAAGTTCAACAATCTGGAGTAATTGCTCGAGTTAAAGAGACCCAGTACTTTGAGAAGCCTATTTCTAAGGTAGAGCGTCGCAAAAAAGCTATTTTAAGACAAGAGCGTCGAAATAGTAAATTTGGTAAGCAGCAAAAAGCAGGGCAACGCTATTAATGATAGAAGAGAGGGTCGATAAAGATCTTAAAAAAGCTATGTTGGCCAGAAATTCTACACTGGTCAACACTCTTAGATCAATTAAAAGTAGCTTTCTGTATTATAAAATCTCGAATACTAAAAGAGATAAAAGCTTAGATGATCAAGAGGCTATCAACCTACTTTTTAAAGAGTCCAAAAAAAGACAAGAAAGTGCTGATTTGTATAAACAAGGTGGTGATGAAGAACGCGCTAACCAAGAGTTACTCGAGAAAGACATAATCGATTCTTATTTGCCAGAGAAGTTAGATACAGAGAAACTTAAGGAAATAGTTAATGAGGTAGTGAATAATTTTGCTAAAGATAAGACTAAAATGGGTGCTATGATATCCGAAATAAAGAATAAGACTAAGGGGTCGGCAGATGGCGGCGATATTGCCAAGCTTGTGAAAGAGAGTCTTGATCAATGATAATTCTAATGGGTGTAATTGGGGCTGGGAAAAGTATTCAAGGAAAACTTTTTACAGATGAATTAGGTTATGCTTGGATTTCTACCGGAAATCTTTTCAGAGCATTTATTACCGGAGAACGACGCAAAGAACTTTTTTCAGGAAAACTTTTAAGTGATGAAGAAGTTATTGATTTAGTTAAAAAAGCTTTTAAAAATATTGATCTAAATCAAGAGTTTGTAATAGACGGATTTCCCAGGACAAAAGGACAAACAGAGTGGTTAATTAGTGAAATTGAATCGGGGGAAGTTAAGTTAACTGCAATTTTCAATCTTATAGCCAGCGAAGAAGAAGTGATTAAAAGGTTGTTAGCGAGAGGAAGAGAAGATGATCAAATCGATACGATTAAAACTAGATTTGAGGAATTTAAAAGTAAGACCTTACCTATTATTAGTGTTTTTAAAGAAAGAGGTATAAAAGTTATAGACATAGACGCCGACAAGTCTCCCATGGAAGTTCACAAAGAAATAATTAGTCATCTTCCCGAAATAGGATAATAAAAAGGTTGAATAAATTTTATGCAAACTAAGCCTAAAACTCAATCCGAAATCAAAGCAATTAGAGAGTCTGGCAAAATGTTGTCAAGCATTCTTAGTTATTTAATTGATCAGGTAAAAGAAGGAATGAGCACA
>JAJZYA010000048.1 GCA_021806285.1 bacterium
GATTGCTTATCAGCTTCAGATAAAGAGCCTAGGCCCATTTCCGTTAATAATTGTTTATCAATTCTTATCATATAATTACTTTTCCAGTGATTTATATTATATCAGATTATAGTTCGCGTTTTACTTCTTCTCTCTTAAATAACTCCAAAATATCTCCCTCTTTAACATCTAATTTACCATTAGTCTTAAGATCTAATCCACACATCTCTCCTTCTATAACCTCTTTGGCATCATTAGATCCTTTTTTAAGATTAACAACTTCTACTTCGCTTATTAAATTATTAGATCTAAGGATTCGAGCGTGAGCCGGGAGCGATAATTTTCCTTGTATTACTTCCCCACCACATATTAGTTCACTTTTAGTTGTTTTGAATATACCTTTTATAGTTAATTTTCCAAGTATTGTTTCAACTATTTCTGGTGCTAACAACTTAGTTAATTCACTCTTAACGTCATCTATTAACTCATAAATGACGTTAAATAGTCTAACTTCTATATGTTCCCTGTCTGCAATTAGTTTAGTATTTTTAGCAATATTTACATTAAATCCATAAATTATAGCCTTAGAAGGACCCGCTAGATGAACATCATTATCTACAATCTGACCTACTCCACTACCAACAAATCTTACCGCAACCTCGTTTGTATCTAAGCTCTTTAAGCTATCCATAACCGAAGTTAAAGATCCTTTTACGTCTGCCTTTACTAGAACGTTCAGCTCTTTAGTTTCATTATTTTTATTAATAATCCGAATCAAATCAGAACCTGTCATGTTGGAAGAAGATAAATCTTGTTTTGATTTGTTTAAAGCATCTAAGGAATAGTTCTTAGCTTCTTTTTCGGTCTTAAATACTCTAAACTCTTCTCCAAATTCCGGTAAGTTCTTAAGACCCGATATCTTTACCGGCATAGAAGGAAGAGCTTCGTCAATAGCCTTATTATTAGTATCCTCAAGAGTTCTGATCTTAGCATAGCTAGAACCAGCTACTAAAAAGTCGCCGACTTTCAATATCCCGGCTTCGACTAACAATACAGCTACCGGTCCTCGTCCTTTGGCTAAATGAGCTTCAATAACTAATCCTTGCGCAGGAATATCATAATCGGCCTTTATCTCTTCTACGTCAGAAACTAATAAGATCATATCTAGAAGATTGTCTATACCTTGCTTATTTTTAGCCGAGACTTCACAGACTATTGTATCTCCTCCCCATTCTTCAGTTGTTAGTCCGTGCTCACTCAATTGCTGTTTTACCCTTATAACATCAGCACCCTCTTTATCAATCTTATTAATGGCTACGATTATCTTTGATCCAGCGCTTTTGGCAAATCTTATTGCTTCGATTGTTTGGGGTTTAACACCGTCATCAGCAGCAACCACTATAATTACTATATCTGTTAAATGAGCTCCATGTTCTCGAATGGCGGCAAAGGCTTCATGTCCTGGGGTATCTAGAAAAGTAATAGAACGGTCGTTATGTTTAATTTGATAAGCCGATATGTGTTGCGTGATCCCACCTGACTCTTGGCTAGCATTATTACTTCCTCGGATAGCATCTAGAATCGATGTTTTTCCATGATCAACATGTCCCATAACAGCAACCACAGGAGGTCTAATTTTTGCACTGGCACTTATAATCGATTTACTTTTTTGGATATTTTCTTTTACTGTCGACTCTTTTTTAGTTAATTCAACATCTAACCCAAGTTCATTAACAATAATTTGTGCCGTATCAAAATCTATCTTTTCGTTAACAGTAGCGAGTACACCGTTCTTCATAAGCTCTGTTATTAAAGAGCTCACTGGTATAAGCAATTTGTCAGCTAGAGTGCCTACCGTAATCATGTCATCCAGTTCAATTTTTGAATTTGCCATTTAGACACTCCTTTCCAAAGCAATGATTGCTTATTTAATTTTCATATTATTCCTTATTTTTTACAGCCTTCTTTTTAGCAGTGGTTTTCTTAACTCCCCCTTCTTTTAATGAAAGAGCTATTTTTCGATTTTCGGTATCAATCTCAAGTACTTTAAATTCTTTTTTCTCGTTTAATTGAAAAATCTTTTCGGGATCAATGTTTTCATCGTCACTCATTTCAGAAACATGCACCAAAGCTTCAACGCTAGGACTTAATTGAACAAAGGCCCCAAAAGGAGTAATTCTCGTAACTTTTCCTTCTACACTATCTCCCACCTTAAAGCTCTTAACTTGTTCAAGCCAAGGGTCATTGGTCATTTGCTTAAGACTCAAAGATAAACGATCCTTATCTATTGATATGATCTTAGCTTTAATAGTTTCTCCAACTTTTAAGTAATTCTTTGGATCATCAACTCTTTCCCAAGATATTTCTGATATATGGATTAATCCTTCGATCCCATCAACATTAACAAATGCTCCAAAATCAATTACTCCAGTAACAACACCGGAAACCTCATCTCCCACTTTAAGCTTTGCGAACCTTTCTTGCATGTCATCCTTGATTGCTTCCTTTTCAGAAACAATTAATTTATTGTCCTTACGACTACAATCTAGAACTCTGACTTTCAAAACTTGATGGGTTAATTCATTAAGTTTATGCAAAATTTCGTCCTTATCTGCTCCACTAACTCTCGGATAGTGAACTGAGGCTAATTGAGAAACAGGTAAAAATCCCCTAATTCCTTCGAGTTCAATAAGTAGACCTCCCCTATTAGCATCATATGGCGTTAGCTCGATAATTTCCTGAGATTCGAATAGTCTTTGGATCTCATCCCAACCTTTATCTTTAACGGCTTTACGCATACTTAATAAAGCCTGCCCTTCTTCATAATCCGGATCTATTACACTTACAGTAACATCCATACCAGGTTCAAGCTTATGGCTTGAATTTAATTCTTTTCGCATAACCAATCCAGTGCCCATTGGCCCTAAATCAATCCATGCTTCATTCTTTTTAATAGAAATTACTTTTCCCTCAACAACATCTCCAGCCTCTAAAGGCTTGATATCTTGAGTCTCTAGTAATTCGTCCATTGTTGGCAGTAAACTCATTAAAACTGCACCTCCTTAAAATATATCTTTTAAAGCTAAGGATAAAAAGCTTTAATATGCCTAATCTTACCTTATGTTAATAATTAAAAGATTACCTTTAATATACATCTTTTATTACAGATAGTAAAGGTGTTTATTTTAATTACCAATAGGTCTATTTAAATGATAAAATTTAAGTATGTATTTAGGTATAGATATTGGCGGATCCAAGGTATTACTAGCCAAACTCAATAATGCTGGAGTGATTGTGTCTAAAACTAAACTTAAAACCCCTGATCAATACGAAGACTTTTTAAAACTAGTAAAAGAATCTGAGTATTTAAATGAGGACTATTTAGCAGCCGGGATAGGTGCTCCAGGAGAAATTAATAGAAACGATGGTTCAGTTCGTGAATTTGGAAACCTAAAATGGAAGAACGTAAAACTTAGCGAAGATATCGAAAGGATATTTAACTGTCCTGTTGTAATCGAAAATGACGCTAAAATGGCTGCCTTATCTGAAGCTATGATGGTTAAAGACCGCTTTAAGAGAGTTCTCTACGTAACTATCAGTACCGGAATAGGCTACGCTTTTATTAATGAATGTAGTATAGATACTTTAAGTGGAGACGCGGGTGGTAAAAATTTGTTAATTCCAAAAGGTGATGACTACATCACTTGGGAAGATTACATTTCGGGCAAAGCCATTGTAAAAAGATTTGGTAAAATGGCAAAAGATATAGAAGATCAAAAAACATGGAAAAAAATTTCACAAGACCTGAGTAAGGGCTTGATAGAATTGATAGCAATCTTTGAGCCAGAAGTAGTCGTTTTCGGTGGAAGTGTTGGAAATTATTTTGAGAGATATAAAGAATTTCTCGAAGAATCAATTAAGTCTTATCAGATTCCAATGGTAAAACTACCAGTTTTAAAAAAAGCTGAAAGACCCGAAGAAGCAGTAATATATGGGTGCTACGATTTAGCAAGAGCAACCTTTAAAACCTCATGAAAAATTTTATAAAAATTCTTAAAACAAATTACCCCGACATAAAATTTAAAGACAGCGACAGTTTTTATTGGTCTCCAGATAAAAAAATAATTTTTTATAAGCAAAATAAAAACGAAATAGAGTCGACATGGGCAATATTACATGAACTTGGACATGCTCTTCTTGGACATATAAATTATGGTGGAGATTATTCTCTTTTAAGAAAGGAGGCTGAGGCTTGGGAGGAAGCCAAAAAAATAGCCAAAAAATTTAGCATAAAGATAAATGAAGATCATATCCAAGATTGCTTAGATACTTATAGAGATTGGATATATAAGAGAAGTATATGTCCAAAATGCTCTACTAAATGTCTTCAAAAAAATGATTTTAACCACTACGTATGCCATAATTGCCACACGCAATGGAAGGTAACGTCATCTAGATTCTGTAGAGCTTATAGAATATCTAAATACCAACATAAACAAAAGCTATTAATATAAAAACTCCCTAATATATAAAGGGAGTTTTAAATTTTTTTAAAAAAATTTTAGACAGTCTTTTTAGATCTTCGAGATATCCTTCCACCCTTAGCGCCAGCTAAACGAGCTAGATCACGATTAACAAAAAAACCACCTGTTCTTCCTATCTTTCCACCCTTAGATCCGATTTTTGCATAAAAATCTGAACCATATTTTTTCTTATTTGTTAAGGCAGCAGCTTGACCGCCAGCTTTAGTACCAGCCATAATATTATTTCCTCCTTAATACTATATTTCGTTAAATCCACCAATTTACGAATTACATATATATTATCACGCTATTGTTTTTTAGTCAATGTTCTTGGAAAAGATATTTAATCCTCAATAATATTTATATTACTAATAACTACAAAAAAACAATGTCGCAAAATATTAACATAGAATCAAGTATTACCCAACCATTAACATGTATTAGTATTATAAGGCTAGTATTATATGCCTATAAAGAAAAACAGCTGCCTTTTAGGGACAGCTGTCTTTATAATTTGGCACCGCGCTATTTTCCCAGGGGTCAACCCCAAGTATTGTAACCGCGACGAGGCTTAACTTCTGTGTTCGGTATGGTAACAGGTGTTTCCCTCATGCTATGGGCACCAATTCCATTTTAAAATCACTTAGTATTTTAAAATCTTTTGATGTCCATCGGAATTATTAACGTGCATATAAAATATAATATAAATAAGCTAAGATAAAGACAAATTGTATTTTATTAGATAATCACCAATAACCAGTCAATTGCTTCTTACCAAAACATAGGGCTAAATTTAAAAACCATATGTTCTGGTCGTAAAAAGTCAATGGGACTATTAGTACACTTCAGCTGAACATGTTACCATGCTTACACCTTGTGCCTATCAAACTGATCGTCTTTCAGTGTCCTCATAGGGAAATCTAATCTTGAGGTTAGTTTCGCGCTTAATATGCTTTCAGCGCTTATCTATTCCGCACTATAGCTACCCAGCAATGCTCTTGGTAGAACAACTGGTACACCAGCGGTGCGTTCAATCCGGTCCTCTCGTACTAGGATCAAATCCTCTCAAATTTCCTATCGTCCACAGCGGATATAAACCGAACTGTCTCACGACGTTCTGAACCCAGCTCACGTACCTCTTTAACCGGCGAACAGCCGGACC
>JAJZYA010000049.1 GCA_021806285.1 bacterium
AATTGTCGATTGCATAGTAATTACTATTGTAATCACACTGATCGTATATGTCAAGCAGTAATATACCATAGAATGGTAGGCGTGATAGGAACGAATTGGAACCAAATAAAACAACAGCTTATAGGTATGTATCAAATAGTTAAACAAGATAGAAAAGAAACTCTTGTAAACCTATAAGCAAGTGGACTTAAACCATATAGAACAATAGACGCTTGAAAGAATATCACTAAGCATAGAGTAAGAATTAGATATTAATACAAGAAATTTTTTATAAATTCTCACAACTGCTAATACCTTCCTGTATTTGGTTTAATTCAGTTATTAAATAAGCTTCGGTACCACTTAACGAACTATTCTGATTAATATAATTTTGAGTTACCGAACCAGCTGTGGCACCAGAATAGCCACTTTCTTGATTTACCTCATTTGCAAGATTGGCTAAGGCTTCTTCAGTTGATGTTAATTGCTGTTCGAGGCTTTGCAAATTTGAATAATTTGGTATGTTGTTTAAACAAGTTTGTAATGTTAGCTGATATGTTGTTGAACTTGTTTGAGAATAATTGCCTAAGTTTTGTTGCTCTACTGTATACTGTTGTTGGTATTGTTGGTATTGAGCTTCTTCTTGTTGAATTTCCTGCTCCATCTGATTATAATTTAACTGTTGTTGATTTGCTGAATTCTGAGCATTAAGTGCATCTTGATTGGCTTGATTTTGATATTCTTGAGCAAGCGCTTTATCTTTTTGGTATTGAGCTTCACTCTGCTGAAGTTGAGCTTGTTGGTTTGTTAAAGATGAATTGTTGTTTGAAGTAGTAGAATTGTTTGTTTTATAAGTACCTTTACTATTGTCATTTGATTGTTGGTGATTAAGGGAGGTATTTCTAAGATTTACTGTACTGGGGCTATGAATATGTGTTAAAAAAGTAGCTAGAATTACTGTTGCTAATAATAATCCTCCAATTATTCCAAATATTCTTTTCATAAAATCGTTCTTTATAATAATGACCTTATCTAAATAATACTCCTAGTTTCTGCATTTCTTCAACCCAGCTTCTAGCGGTTTTAGTAGCAGGGTCAGTAGCATATCCAATAGTAGCCCCTAATCCTCCAAACGCTGCAAATGCCATTCTTCGTTTCATAGAAGTAAAATCGATAGATATATAATCATTATTTAAGTATAAGCCTATCAAGGCATGTTGAATTGAAGCATGATTAATGGTGGATAATAATACGTTAAATTGCAGTACTCCATTATTATCAATAGCTTCGATTCTATTTTTAAATAATTTTACTGTTATTGATTTAGGCAATCCTGTTTTTTTAAATCTCAATCCTGCTTTATCTTCTAATATTGGTTGCATATATTATCCCCTCATTTAATTATTAGTTGTAGAGCTATAATTTGTTGACGAATTACTTGTAGATGAGCCTGAATATCCTGAATTTGTATAAGAACCACTACTAGACGACGAACTAGCGCACTGGTTTTTTGCTTGAGCTAACCATTGTTGAGCCATAGTACTATTTATATTAGAGTCTATATATTTGGCGTCTTGATAAGTGTAATTATTCTCTAAAACAGTATAACCACACGAACATCCAGATACTGACCCTCCATTATTTTCGCAACTACTCATGAAATTATTTTGGAAAGTAGAATTATAATGTGTATTGTTGTACCAAATCCCTATTCCTATAAATATTCCTATAATAATTATGATTGTTGCAATGATTGTCCCTGGAGAAGTTTTATTGTTATTCCTGTTATTAACAAAATTTTCTTGATTATTGTCCATATAAAATTCCTTTCATGATTTTTCTGCTATTGCGATTAATATAAGTGCACCAATCGTTGCTAAGACTGCAGCCCAAAATCCCCACAAAAATAGGGCCGCTATGAAAACTAATAATAAGATTATCCACATACCTAAAACCTTTAAATTAAAAATGACACCCGTACCTAGGTGTCTTACGCCACAGCAGGTTCAGCCTACTGGTTTCGATACGGATGCCATTTATTTGGCTGAACCGTACACGAAACGTGCAGAAATAAAAAACTGCCGTAACGTAAGACATTTTTATAATACAACTAAAACTATATTAATTAAAGAGTATAATTAAGGTGTAATGACTATTAAACAAAGAATAGTAGCAAAAGAAATGGTGGAAAATGGTGGAACTATGGCCTCTGCTCTTAGAAAAGCGGGATATTCTGCATCTATAGTTAAGAATCCTCAAAAAGTAAAAAAATCTAAGGGATTTAAAGAAACTCTAGAAATAATGGGTATAGGCGATAAAACGCTAGCTAATGTGCTTCGGGAAGGCTTAGGAGCAACAAAGATAGTTCCTCTATACCAGTCTTCAAAGAAAAGCTATAAAACAATACCAGATTATTCTACAAGACACAGATACCTAGAAACAGCTTTAGAATTAAAGAATTATATTGGTCGTAACTCAAAACCTTTAACAGAAAACAATGAAGTCATTTTTATAAACAATATACCTAGACCTTCTTTTAATAAAATTGGAGTCAAACAGCCAGAAGAATGAACGATTTAATTGATAACCTTATTCTAAGTTCATGATTGGTTCAATACTAGAGCCGAATGAAGCATCACTAAAGGATGTTATTGATTTACTAAAAAGGGATTATGATATTGGGTTGATTGTTAAAAAGAGAGTCCTTAAAGACTGGAATAGTTATATGGATGGAAAATATATTTCTAGAATAATTGGAGGTGGTGGTAAACAAAATCCTAAACTTGAATTAATTTATCGTAAGTGGTTTGAAAGTACAATAATTATCCTTAATTTTCCTATTGTTCCGCATAGATTCTTGCACGATTTTTCTTCTTCTAGCCCAAGCACTAATCTTGACTTTGCACTTTCTCCGAGATACTCCCAAGGAGGAGAGAGTTTAATAAATAAATCATTTAATACTTCTCTAAAAGCTTTATCAAATGTAATAGATGGACTTAAACAATTAGACTCTACAAGTATAAAAGTAGTAAGTCTCAAAAAGATAAATCATGGTATTTATTTAAATATTGAACCCGATAATACAGATATTAAAATACATGATTTTGAAGAAAATTCACCCCTCGAACAACTCTTTGATTACGTTTATTTACGTCCAAACGAAATAGTAACAACAGGCCAGATTAATTTAGATACAAGAGGATACAACAAAAAACGTAATCTATCAGAAGATTTTAGAGCTATGGGTTTTAATAATAAGCTCAAACAACTATTCTTATCAAAGTGTACAGTAGAAGAGGTAATGTTGAATATAAAATCAAATATTGCTTCAGATAATCTCAAAAATCTTTTAACCGGACTCAAACCGGACTCAAAATAATAATTTGATAAATTAACTTCTTAATTAAGCTCTAGCTAAAAATTATAAAACGGACTTTCAAAGTCAGCTTTCGGTAATGTTCTATAGTCGGAAATATGACAAATGGCATTAAAGAAATACTTGATAAATATCAATTACCAAATGCTTCTTCTAATAAAATAGAATTAATAAACAAAGTTTCTTTAGAAGAGGTTGATAGGTTGGCAGACGTATTGGTTCTTTTATACAAGAACCCGGATTATAAGAAATGGTACTGCAAAGCGATTTACAAATATGGAGCTCAACAAATTCGTGACTGGATTGCTCGTTCAAGTGATGGTAAATATCCAGAAAGATTATTTACCACTTACGTAAATCAGGCAAATGGTTTTAGTAGGGGAGATAAGAAAAGTGTTATTCTTTGATAAACCCATTATAACCGTTAAAGAAGCTAGAAAATTATTGGGAAAAGATTCTAGACATCTAACTGATAGTCAGGTAGAAAATGTTATAGAATTATTAAACATTATTGCGAGTGATGTGATAATTGATAAGGTTCCAAATTAGAAAAGTTTAAGTGTAAATAAAAATGTCATAGTGATAAAATGATTCCATGAGCATAGGAATTATCTATACTAGGGTTTCAACAAAGGAACAGGCAGAAAAAAGATTAAGCCTAGAAAACCAAGAAAAAGAATGCAAGGCTTTTGCATATAAACAGCAAAATATACAAATTCCAGATACAAATATATTTAGTGATAAAGGAGAATCCGCTAAGTTTGCTGACCGTCCAGAACTTCAAAGGATGCTTCAGTATGTTAGAAACAATAAGGGCAAAATAGAGCTTCTTTATATATGGAAAATAGATAGACTTGCTAGGAATCTAGGTGACTACTATGGCATTAAGGTGGCACTTGGTAAATATGGAGTTAAAATAGTATCCGTTACAGAGCCCATAGATGATGACCCTGTAGGTCGTTTTTTAGAAGCTATTCTAGCAGCTGCCGCTCAATTTGATAATGAAATTAGAGCAATTAGAAGCATAACTGGCATGAGACAAAGAGTTGAACAAGGAGAATGGCCCCATAGTGCACCCATAGGTTATATAAAACGAAACAGAAGCGTAGTAATTGATGACGTACATGCACCAATTATTCAAGATATATTAAATAGATTTTCAACTGGGCTCCATAGTGTAACTGAAATATCTAGATATGCATTTGATAAAGGTATCAAAACCAAAACTGGCAAGCCTAAGTCCTATGAGGCTATGAAGAAAATACTTAAAAATCTATTTTATGCCGGATATACCAAGAACAAGCTCAGCGATAAAATTATTAAAGGAAGACATACGCCCTTGGTCGATGAAGAAACAATTTACAAGAATATCGATATTATCAATAAAAACAAAAAAGTAATAATTATAAAAGGTGATGATTTATATTCACTTAGAGGAACGTTGTTATGTACTAACTGTGGTAATAAATTAACAGCTAGTGCACCAAGAGGAAGAAGCAGAAACTATTCTCTGTATCAATGTGGCCGTAAGACTTGCACAAAGGCTATTACAGGTAAAAAAGCTAGTGCGGATGTAGATTTGGTGCATAAACAATTCAGAGAGCTCCTAGAGGCTCGTAGACCCCTAAACAAGGGCATCGCTAGGCTTTATAAAACCTTGGTAATGAAAGCTTGGAACGATGAGTATGGCAAAGCACTAGAGACATCTACACAGATTAATCATGAAATAGAGTCATATAAGGAGCTAAGATTCTCTACAATCCAGAAATATATAGCTGATAAAATTAAGGAACAAGATAGAGACGAACAACTGAAACGACTGGATGAAAAGATAGAAACACTTGAACAAGAGAAAGTTGAAATCGATAGTTACGTTAAAGAAAAAGAGCAAGTAGTAGATGAAGCCATGAATTTTATTCAGACTCCTGATATTTTCTGGAACCGTGCAAGTACAAGAAGTAGACGAGCTATTCAGTCATTACTTTTTCCATCTGGAATCCCTTATGACTTTGAAACCGGTTTTGGAACCACTAAGGATATAGAATCTTATCTGTTATTGAACAAATTAACTAAAAATATTGCTAAAAAAACCGATTTGGTAGCGACGAGTGGACTT
>JAJZYA010000050.1 GCA_021806285.1 bacterium
AGATAATTGGTTAGCTAAAAGAAGGTCTCAAAATAATTTATCCAGGGCTTCTAGTCCGATAAATGGATCTGGAAATAATTCAAATCAACAATCTAATGTATCTAATACAACACATTTTAATAATCAAAATGATGGTAATCCGGCTAATTTATCTAATTATGATTCTATAAATGATTCATCTGTTAATAACCGTAGTGCTGGTAATCCAACACCTATGACATCCAATTCAAGTTCGGCTAATAAAAATACTAATGTTGTTAATAATTTAACACAAACTCCTAATAATAATGAACAAGTTATTAAAATTGAACGTTAGTTAAATTTTAATGATTTATCTTTTTTAAATAGTCTTATAATTAATTCAATCATAATTCCTAAAACAAAACCGCCCACAAATAGCAATATATAAATAAAGTAGTTATATTTAACCCCAACCGCTTTAGTAAATAGGTAATATATTGATGTTCCAATTAATGCTATTATGGCCCCTCCAAGCATACCTGAGGGCCTAACAACCGTCTTGGAAAGTCCGTTACTAATAACGCTGACAGTTTTGTTGTGAACAATCTTACTAGCTAATCGATCTGTTGTTCCTAGCTCTCTTCTTATATGTGATAATTCTTTTTGAAGTCCTGCTTTTTTTAAATCTTTATTAATATTTTTAGAACTTTGACTAACGGTCTCGATTGGAGAGGACATTTCTTTTATTTTATCCAACGTCTGAGCAGATGGATTAGAAATTAATTCTAGACCCTTTCTTACCTCATCAAGTTTTTCCATCTGTTTCGATTTCATCTCTTCCCTGTATGGTTTAGTGTGGTTATATTCGTGATTATTTTTATAACTTTCACCTAGATGTTCTTGGGCATTTTCTTGTTTAGATTTTAATGATTCAGTCATTTTATTCTCCTATTGGCACAGTTTCTTTAATTACTATGTCTGATTCTTTAACTAGTATTCTTGATCTATAGAAGAAGAAGCCGGCAATAACAGTAATAATTCCTACTACAATTAAACTTGTTCCAGGACCAGTGTTGGGGAGGGTAGTTGTTGTAACTGTTTCAATGGTTTTTGCTGGAGGTGAAGGTAGGTTGATATTTATAGTATTCCCAAATGTATTACTCATTATTAAATTAAAGTAATTAGGGTCAGATGTAGAAGTTGGGGTTGAAGGTATTGGATTGTCGACTTTAACCTCAAATTGCTTCGATATTGTTTGATTAGCACCAATATTTACAGGAGGCCATACAATTTCATCATTAGAGTTTAGTGAGCCACCATTTAAATTGATTACGTTTGAATAATCCAACACATAGCTTAAATTATCTTGAAAAACATAGTTGTTCACTGTTTGGTTACCGATATTTTTAGCGTTCAGAGTGTATTCAATTACGTCTCCTGGTTGAGCCTTTGTATTATTGGCATTATTGATCGACTCGGTAATGTTTTGAGCACTTTTACTGGTTTGTATACACGCGTAAGGATTTTCTGTACTAATTAGAGTTTGGCAGTAGGGTAATGCTTGAGGTTTAACACAGTTCGGGGGAGTTCCTGTAGTTCCGATTGGGCAGGTAGCAACAGTTGGTTTAACACAGTTCGGGGGAGTTCCTGTAGTTCCGATTGGGCAGGTAGCAACAGTTGGTTTAACACAGTTCGGGGGAGTTCCTGTAGTTCCGATTGGGCAGGTAGGGTTTGGTTGCGGAGGAGGAGGGGGATTAGGTATTGGAAAACCTATAGACGTAAGGTTGCCACATGGATAAAGTAGATAGTAACTTTGTTTGGCAGTATTAATTTGCAACGCTTGATAATATGAAGTGGTTCCTGGCCTATCCCAACCCCATAGATAACGAACATAAAAAGGTGTGCTTATACCAGGGATATTAACAGTAGATTCTCCAGCAATGTTGTATGGTAATCTACCCATTGAATAAAGTTGATGATTATATGTATCCGAATTAATTGTGACTGTACTTGCGTTAGCAACCATGCTACAAGTTATCCCGTAATATGACAGTATTGATTCATAGTTTTGAATATTATTACTACAATCAGAAGCCGCTTCAGAAGCCGAAGAGAAGCCTCCATTAATTAAATCGTTAGGAGATGCAGCTAGGGTAGGTGTTGGAGGACTAAATACGGCAAAAAATTGCACCAAAAAGCCTATTACTAATATAACTAAGGTCATTCGTCGTACGCTTTTTTCTGATTTAATTCTATTGGAATAGAAATAGAACTTATCTATAATGCTCGGATTGTAGGGTAGAATGGATAATAATTTTTCAAACATTTTTATTTTGTTTATGTTTACATTTTTATGTTAGCACGTTGGTTTAAAAAGTAATAGATAGTTTTAAATAGTATCTAAAATATAAAGTTGAAGATTATCTTAACTTCTAATATAATTATCAGTTAGTGGGATTGAATAAAACTAATATTTAGATAAAAGAGGGTATTTAGTTGGCTGACAAAAAAGACGGTAATGAATATTCTGCAAATCAGATCACGGTTTTAGAGGGGTTAGAGCCTGTTCGAAAAAGACCGGGTATGTATATAGGTGGAACTGGAATAGAGGGTCTTCACCATTTAATTTGGGAACTTGTTGATAACGGTATAGACGAAGCTCTAGCCGGATATGCAACAGAAGTATCGGTAACCATGCAAGAAGATGGTGGGATAAAAGTCTGCGATAATGGTAGGGGAATACCTACAGACGTTCATCCCAAGACTAAGAAAAGTACGGTTGAAACTGTTTTAACTGTATTGCACGCTGGAGGAAAGTTTGGTGATAGCGGCTATAAGGTATCGGGTGGTCTACATGGTGTCGGTAGTAGCGTGGTAAACGCATTAAGTTCTAAACTATTCGTTAAAGTATTTAGAGATGGCAATGTTTACGAGCAAGAATATGAAAGAGGTGTTCCGAAATATAGTCTAAAAGTTACCGGTAAAACAGATAAAACCGGTACGGAAATTACATTTTATCCTGACGAAACGATCTTTCAGTCTATATCATTTAATTATGACACTATTTTAGACAGACTAAGGCACGCTGCCTATTTAACTAAAGGAATAAAAACTTCTCTTTATGATCAAAAAAATAATCAAAAATATGGTTTTTATTTTGAGGGTGGAATTCAAAGCTACGTTAAGCACCTTAATGTGGGCAAGGAAGTGGTGGACGAAGATATTTTTTATGTAGACAAAACACTAAATGATAGTCAGATAGAAATATCTCTACAGTATACTGACGCTTATAGTGAAACAATAAAAGCATTTGCTAATAATGTATTAAATCCTGATGGTGGAACGCATTTAACTGGTTTTAGGGCTTCTCTTACTAGAGTTATAAATGATTATGCTCGAAAACAGGGGCTTCTAAAGGAGAAAGAAGAGAACTTGTCCGGTGAAGATACGAGAGAAGGATTAACAGCTATTATTTTAGTCAAATTACCTGATCCACAGTTTGAGGGTCAAACTAAAAATAAACTAGGCAATCCAGAAGTTCGAGGTTATGTGGAACAGGTTATGAATGAGTACTTTAATTACTATCTTGAAGAACACCCAGCGGTTGCTAGGAAGATTGTAGGCAAGGCTTTATTAGCGGCTCGTGCTAGAAAAGCAGCTAGAGCTGCCAGAGAGAATATTTTAAGAAAAGGTATTTTAGATGGAGCATCGATGCCAGGCAAGTTGGCGGATTGTTCAAATAAAGATCCAAAAGAATCGGAACTATATCTGGTAGAGGGGGACTCAGCTGGCGGATCGGCAAAAACTGGGCGAGATAGTAAAAGTCAGGCTATTTTGCCGCTCAGAGGAAAGGTACTAAACGTTGAAAGGGCTAGATTGGATAAAATGCTAGCTAATAATGAAATTGTTAGCTTAATTAAGGCTCTAGGGGTAAATATAGAAGAATCGTTTGATATGAAGGGCTTAAGATACGATCGTATTATTATTATGACAGATGCTGACGTAGATGGTAGTCATATTGCAACTCTATTAATGACTTTCTTCTTCAGATATATGAGACCCATTATTGAGGGGGGGCATCTTTATCTAGCTAAACCACCTCTTTTTGAATTAGTAAATCAGGGGCGAAAGTCGAGTGTCTACATTTATGATGAAAATGAGCTAGACGATGTTATTGATAAAGCTATAGAAAAACGAAAGAAAGAGAATCTTAAGATAAATAAAGAAGATGAAAGATTTAAGCAAGCAGGGTTCATAGAGCAGAAAAGATATAAGGGACTTGGAGAAATGGATGGCGAACAATTATTCAACACCACCATGGACCCAGATAAGAGAGTATTAATACAAGTTAGAATTGAAGATGCTGAAAAGGCTGACGCTATATTTAATAAATTAATGGGCGTTGAAGTTGAACTTAGAAAAAATTTCATTCAAACACATGCAAAATTTGTAAAGGACTTGGATATTTAAGTTATGGATAACGAAGAATTAAATAAAGAAGAATACATACAACCAAGTCTAGAGCTTGGAAATAGTTCTAAAAATGTTGAACTTAGAACCGTAGAAAACGTCATGGAAGAAAATTATCTGAGATATTCTATGAGCGTTATTGTCTCTAGAGCACTTCCTGATGTCAGAGACGGCCTTAAGCCGGTGCATAGACGCATATTATATACAATGAACCGCGACGGCCTTAGATCGTCCGCAAAGCACCGAAAAAGCGCTAATGTAGTCGGAGCTGTCATGGGAGATTTTCACCCACACGGCGATGCTGCTATATATGATGCTATGGTTCGTATGGCCCAACCTTGGAGTATGAGGTATCTTCTTGTAAATGGTCAGGGAAACTTTGGTTCAATGGATGGAGATCCTCCGGCCGCTATGCGTTATACCGAAGCTAAAATGGATAAATTAGCTGAAGAACTGCTAGTTGACATAGACAAGGAAACTGTAGATTTCAGAGATAATTATGATGGTAGATTAAAAGAACCAGTTGTTTTGCCGGCAAAATTACCTAATCTCCTACTTAATGGGCAACTAGGAATCGCCGTTGGAATGGCAACCAATATTCCGCCTCATAATTTAGGGGAGTTAGTTGATGCCACGATTGAACAGATAGATAATCCCGAGGCAAATCTAGATGATTTATTGCAGTATGTGAAAGGACCAGACTTTCCTACTGGAGGAGTTATTTACGGAAAGGACTCCTTAAAAAATGCGTATGCAACAGGTAAAGGTGGAGTTGTAGTAAGGGGTGTTGCTGAGATTACCGAAAACAGTAA
>JAJZYA010000051.1 GCA_021806285.1 bacterium
AATGGATTCACCGACTCTTCCAAGAGCTCTAATAATTGCTTCATTTTTCTCTAGTCCATTCTTAAGCTCTTCTCTTACTCTAAAGATTAAGAATAATCCATAGTCCGTTCCTGCCCCCAGGACTAAAACCGTTAGTAAGAGTTGAGCTAAAGAAGATACTTTTAAGCCATGATTAGCGGCTTCGGCAATTATCGGTCCACTAATAGTTACTACTATAAAGGCTGGTATCAGTGTAATAATTGGAGCTAAAGGAGCTCTAAATATTAGTAATAACAATATAACTATAAATAGTACGGAATAGAGTTGTAGGTTCGAATCCGTATGACCAGAACTTTTAGAAATATCTGCATTGACAGCTATATCACCCGCTAAATGGGCTTCTATGGATGGTGGAAGGTTGGTGTTTTTGATGGCAGTTCTTAAACTTGTTACCACTCCTACACCGGTGCCACTATAGTTTGAAGAACTGATAACAATTAATTCTTCGGCTTGGTTATCCTTGGAGATACCAGCATTATCAACTTTTATTACACTTTTAGTTTTCTTGAGATTGGTGATCAAAGCATTTATATAGTTTTGATTTTGATTAGAAGTTATAGGTCCGTTTTTTGAAAGAATGGCAACCGGAATTGAAGGACCAACATTACTCTTGCCGAAGACATTAGCTAGTTTAATAGCTTTTTCAGACTGTGATGATGCGGGTAGAAAATCGCTATTATTTGACGTTGTGACACTACTGAGTGAAGGTAAATAATGAACTATTAGAATAGTTGCCACAACCCAAAATATAACTACTAGCCACTTAAACCTGGTAACAAATTTACCAATTAATTCAAACGAGGCTACTACCTTGTTTAGGCTTTTTTTATTTGATTTCATTTAATATATTATCTTCCATCAAAGGTAAAATTACAAACGAATAATATAAGACCTTACTTAAAACTAACTTAAATTCTCAATACTAATATTAATAGGACTATCGTTCTGCCGATAAGTTGAAACAAAATAGTAATTTAGTATTGGTATATGTCTTAAATCTACAGGTTTTAAATAAGGTTCAAAATATTTTATAAGTAACCTTTGGTCTATTGGGCTAGGAGTTTTAAACACTGCCAAATTACCAATGTTGGCCAGCATCATAGACGTAATTTGTGAATCATGTTGAGACAAGGACTGCTCTGCTATCGTTAAAAATATTTTAAATTTTCGAGCCTCTGATAGCATGTCAGTAAACGTATAAGATGCAAAATTTTGGAACTCATCAACATATAAATAAAAATCTTTTCTATCGATATATTTTTGTTTTGATCTAAAAAGCCCACCCAGTTGAATTTTAGTTAAAATTAAAGTTCCTAAAATACTAGAATTTTCTTCACCAATTTCGCCTTTAGCAAGTTTAAATATTAAAAAATTATTATTATTTATTATTTGATTGATATTTAATTTCTGCTTACTTTCGCTAAAGACCTTTTTAGCTACATCTGAAAAAAGAAATCGGCCTAATTTAGTGGTCACTCCAAAGCTCATTTTTACCTTTTGATAATCTCCCGCCCTCTTAAATTCGTTTTGCCAAAAATTTAATAGATTTATATCATTAATTTCTTTTAAAACCTCCGTTAAATAATTAGGGTCATTTATTAAATTAAAAACTTTTAAAAGGCTAGGATGATCAATTAAAAGAACTGTTTTAAGGGAGTTTCTTAATATATACTCAATTCGATGCCCCATAATACTCTCTTTAGAAAATATCTTATTAAATACACTGATTAAATTTTCAATAATTAATTCGGTCTCGAGTTCATATTCTTTAGTGTTTGGCTTGGAATATCTTTCAAACAAATCAATTGAGTAAGTTGTTGAATCCTTTGAAGGATTAAAATAAATAACCTTATTCTTTTGTTCTTCTGAAATATTACTTAATATCTTGTCTGATAAATCTCCATGGGGATCAATTAAAGCTAAGCTCTTATTTTTTTTAATATCATTTAGGATCATATTGTACATCAAAGTAGATTTTCCGCTTCCTGTCGCTCCACATATTAATAAATGTTGTTTTCTATCTGCTTCAGTAAGAACAACGTCTAGACTGCTTGTGTTATCAAACCATTTACCTAAAACTTGATTATAATTTTGATTTAAATAATCTGCTCTACGATCTATACTCAGATCTAATTTTTTAAAATGATTTAGATAGTAAAATCGATCAGGCCTATTAAGATCTATTAAATGAAAGATACCAGCAAGCGATAAGCTAGAATAGATTTGCTTTGAGCAACATAAAAATGGTAAGTAATCATTAAATTTGCGTGTTCTTTTCTTTAGGTATCTGAAATTGTTGTATTTACTGGCTATTAGCTCGATATCCTGATCAAGTTCATTCAGACGATATTTATATTTTGAGTAAAGACAAATTTCTAGATGACTTCTAAAATAGTTTTGATTTATTTTTTCTATCATATAAGTATTGATATGGTCTGATTTGGGGGTAAATCTCGAAGGCCTAGCTAATAATAATTTCAGAATAAATTTTAGAAATAATACAATTATTAATATTAAATAATATGCTAAGTTGAGGAAACGGTACCTAGATTTAAAGATTCTTTTATTATTTAAGCTTAAAAGTCTGGCAAACTTAAGATACCATCCCTTATATGAGCTAATCGTTAAATCTAAATCTATTACTTCATCCAGTTTTATTTTAGAAGACTCAAAGACTAGTGATTTTAATAATTCTGAATTATGGTCTAATTTATTAAATAAAAAATGTTGTCTTAACTTAAACTTTCTATATAAATAATACCCAGTGTATTTTTTAAATCTAATTTTCTGATAATCTAGAGTTTTTATTTCTAGGTTAACATCTATAGCTTTTAGTGTATTTTCAATGATCTTAATCTTCTTTTCATCGGATCCAATTATGAATTTAATACCTTCATTTGATAATCTTGTTTTTAAAATGACCTTAGAACCATATTTTAAATAGGAATGAATTTCATCTAAGAAACGATTCGATGCATTTTCTGAAAACAAATGGTCATAATCGGGAATGATTTGAATATATTTTAAGTCACTTTTTTTATTTTTTATTAAATTTAAAATTAAAACTAGGATTATAAAACTAAAAATAAAAATTACAGATAATATAATCTCAAGCATAAGTTATAAATTAATATCTCATAACTTAATATTAGCAAAGTTTATACAAAAAATTAGGTATTTTGAGTTGGAGATAAGTAATACTGCAACGAGCCTTCACCTTTTACAGATGTAATAGTGTTTGACTCCATTTCACCATTATTGGTGGTTGGGTCAATAGTAGCTGAATTACCATATATAAATGTTGGTTGGCTACCACCACTGATGACAATTTCGACGTGACCACCGTTATAACTAAAATAGGCTACATCTCCGGGACGTGGTTGATAATTAGGATTATATTGAACTTTAAAACCTTGATTTACAATTAGGTTAGCATTATTTTCATCCCAGTAGTCATAATTTCCATTTTTGAATGGGAAATTTGAAATTTTATAAATATAGCTAACAAAGTCAGCGCACCATTCTTCATAGGGAGCGCCACCTGTATAAACTGTGAGCAATTGTTCATGTGAGTAAGGTTCGTTTTGCCATATCATCCACTGCTTTATCGCGTTGCAGGCTACAATATTTCCCTGTCCTCCTTTACAAGCATAGTTTTTATAATCAAACGTGGTCAGCCATGTTAATGACTTATTATTATTCATTGAGCACTTCTGAAGATCTAATAACTGTCCGTTAGAAGCCTTAGGTGCACCCAGACAAAGCTGATTTTTGGGATTGAAGTACGAGTTCCGATCTCTCAACCAAACTTGAGAAGCTAAATTATTACATCTACTAAGATTAATATTTGAAATTGAATCAGCTGTTAAACATAAGCCCGCATGTTTAATATGACTTAAACCTAGGTTCCAGGATTGTGCTAGAGAATTATTACATCCCCATACATCTACTTGGCTATTATTTTTATTTTCGTTATGATAGTCGTCTAAACAAAAGCCGCTCCAGCCAGAATAAACTTCGGAGTTTGGCGAGATAGCTTGTGATGTTCCCATGGAATTATAGCCTACTACAAAAAGTAATATAATAATTCCTATAACCAGAAATTTCTTCTTGGATTTAGGCTTCTTCTGAGGTTGAACATCTCTAGCCCTATAGACATTTCTTAAATAATAATTATTGTTGCTTGTCATTTTTTGTTTTTAGTTGGCTGGTATTAATTATATCTGAAAAATACAATTTATATCAAGAACTTTTTGTAAACCTAAAATATAAGTTGGCAAGAATATATTCTAGAAAAACGATCGAAATTATAAAGAAGCTGACTGGAAACGGGATATAAAAAGATAAAAATAACCCTATTAATGTCGAGCTTAAGGAAACTATGACTGAAACTGATATGCCTCCAATGGGTCCTTTGGTTAATTTTTGAGCTACAGCTGCGGGAGTAACTAAAAGTGCGAATATTAATAAGACGCCTACAATTTGAACTGCAATTGAAGTTGTAATAGCTAAAATAAACATAAAAACTAATCCTATAAAGGTTGTTTTAATACCCTTAGCTTCTGCTACTTCTTCATCTAATGACGAGAACAATAAAGGTCGAAAAATTAATAGAACAGTGAATAGGACTATTGCAGCCACTACAACACTAATGATTAGGCTTAGCTTACTAATACCTAATATCTCACCAAATAATATAGAGTAAGTTTCGCTCGCATAACCTTTATATAAAGATATAAATAAAACACCGAGACCTAACATAAAAGCTAATACACTACCGGTTTGAACATCTCGATTAATAACTCTCTTGCCTAACGACCCTATTGTTAGACCGCTAGCAATAGTAAATGCCAACAAACCAAATAAAGGATTTACACCTACCAGAATTGCCCCTGCGGCACCAGCAAAACCAGCATGCGAAAGTGCATGAGCAGCAAACGAAAGCCTTCTGATTACCACAAAATAGCCTACTACACCAGCTACGATCGAAATAATGGACCCTGCAATAAGTGCATTCCTCATAAAACCAAATTGCCACATATTTTCAAGATCTAGGAGGAGGTTAGGACTAAACATTATGATGCCCCTCCCCCCCCCCCCCAACAA
>JAJZYA010000052.1 GCA_021806285.1 bacterium
GTAGTTATATTTTCCTTGCATTAAGATTTTGAAAGCACTCACATCTAGCATTCGGTAATGGAGTCTTAAGTCTAACTTAGGCCAATATTTTGAGATGAACTTTCGGTCACTATGAATACTATTCCCGGCTAAATAGATTGGATCACTTCCAAAATGCTCACCAATTAAAACTATAAGGTCCTCTTCTACCTCTTTTGAATCTTTTCCAAATTTAACCTTCTCAATAAAATGGTCTCTATTTTCTGGAAAATTTTGCCACCAAGAATTAGCCGCCATTAAAGCAACGACTTTATCTTGTGGTTGCTTAATGGTAGCTTCATATGTTGCTAAAGTTTTGAAATCAAAATCAGTTATTTCAGCGGCAATTTCTAAAATTAGATCTTTATTTGGATCTAAATTAGTCATCTCCAAATCAACCCACAAAAGCCCTTTTGGTTGAACGTAATCTTTGGTCATTTAGTTCTTAAGTATAAACTAGAACGTGTCTTTTTTAAATCTCTTGGTTTATTTTCGAGCGCTTGCTAAAGCGTCACTATACCATTTTAAGTCAGCTAAAGCATTTTTAAGAGAACTCTGTGGACCGTAAGGGTTAGCCTTTATATCCTCACTTCATTCACCTTCCTCACTGATAATATTACCTACTCTATCAGTAATCATGACAGCCGTTGGATTTGTTATAGCTCCAAGCCCTGGTAAGACAGCTCGTAAGTGACTTACGGCTTGAGCACCACCGGTAGAACCGTGAGCGACCAATTGAACCGGCTTCTTAGACAATTGAAAATCTAAATAGTCTAATGCATTCTTAAGAACAGCTGAATAAGATCGATTGTATTCAGGGGTAACTATTACGACAGCATCTAAGGGAGCAATAGCATCAACAAATTTTTTAGCCTCTGGGTCAATTTGACGTTTTGGGTTATATTGAGGCGAAACTGCCTCATCGAAAAATGGCATTTTATAGTCTATTAAATCAATCATGACTACTTCTGTGTCTTCTAAGTTTTGAGCCTCATTAGCAACCCATTTAGCAACTCGATCCGAAACTCTTTCTTTTCTGACAGATCCAATGATAATACCTAACTTCATTTTAATTCCTTTCTGGTTTATTATTTATATCTAGATTATAATATAGGTACTATACAAAGTAAAGCATATGAATAAAGTAATAGAATCTAAAAATGGATGCATAGCCAAAGCTATGAATATACTAGGCAACAAGTGGACTGCTCTAATAATTAGAGACCTCTATTTAAGTCCGAAAAGGTTTTGTGAATTAGAAAGATCAGTCACTAAAATTAATCCAAGGACCTTAACAAAAAGACTAAATTTACTAGAAGAAGAGAATATTATTAAAAAAGTTAGAATTAATAGCGATTCATTAACTTACTGTTACGAGCTCACAAAAAAAGGATCTGATCTGCTTCCAATTTTAAAAAAGATGTCGGATTGGGGTGATAAATATTTTAAAGATTAATAAAACTACTGACTTTTATTTAATTTATCTAGTTTAAATATTTTAACAATTAAATATATAGCAATTAAAACAAAGATTAGATTAATAAATCCATTGGCAAATTGGCCCCAGGTATAAACAACTTCTGTACCCCTAACATGCCAGACAATAGATTCATTTTCTAAGGCATTTTTAAAGAAAAACTTAAATGTTGGGGTAATGAAACTACTAACCAATAACTTAACGACAACTTGAACCTGAGTTGCAATAACAAAACCAACCGCCAAACTTACGACTCCGTGTTCCCTTATAAACTCAATGAAACCGTTAACTATAACGTCAGGAGTAACATTAACTTTAGGTCTTCTTGGAGCTCGTCTCTTAGATGATGGAGACTCCATTCTAATGGAATGGCTAGTCGTCTTTACCGTTGCTGAATTTCCCTGCTCTTTCTTCGACATGTCAAAAGTATTTCACATTTTAGAAATAGTATCAATTCCAAGTAACTTTAATCCCTTTTTAAGGATTCTTAAATATTCGCTGATTATGAAAATCCTAATCTCTTCTCTTGGATCACCCAAAACTCTTACATTCTCATAAAATACATTAAAATTTTGGGCTAATTCGTATAAATAAATAGCTAAGACATGAGGTTTTAAACCATTAATGGCGAGCTCTAGAACATCGTTAAATTCAGATATTTTGAAAAGAAGTTTTCTCTCATATTGGTCTAACTCAAAATCTTTCTTATAAAAAGTATTTATTTCCTTAGAAAAATCAGAACTATTTTGTATTTTTAAGGCTCGAACGTAAGCATAAAGTAAATAAGGTCCACTTTTACCTTCCAACGAAACGGCTTCTTTAGGGTCATATAAAATGTCTCCTTCATATTTTTGTTTTAAAAAGCTATATTTAATAGCCGCTTTAACCAGTTTTAAATCATTATCTAAATCACCAAACTTCTTAAATGCTTGCTTGGTTTCATCAATTAGATCCATAGCTAAGGGTGCATTTCCCAATCTACTACTAAACTTAGCGCCCCCAAAACCCTTAACTAAACCATGGGTTAAGTGAATCGTGTGCTCACTTAAGCCCGAGTCAATTTTAGATACGCTTGTTAATACTGTTCTCATATAATCTGACTGTTCGTTTCCGGTAATAACAACCGAGTAGTCAAAATTAAAATCTTTCTTTTTTTGAAAAATTAAACCAACATCTTTAGCAGAATAAGTTGGCACTCCCTTGCTATTAACAAAAACATAGGTATTAACTCCGTCCTTAGATCCCTCAAAAATTATAGCCTGATCGCTTTTCATAAAGACCCTACCAAGATTATCTTTAACTATTTGAAGTCCTAATTCGGCTACGGAGCTTTCAGGGTAATATTTATCAAATGAAATATCTAAATGTTTATAAAAATCCTTAAAATATGAATAGCTCCAATCTCTTGTGGTCCAGTATATCTTAGCTAGATTAGAGTCATGTAGATTATTAACTGCTATTTCATAAATATCCTTATTTAATTTTTTAATTTTTGTTTTGGCTTCTTCGTTGGTGTTATATTCCTCATAGCCAGAAACGTACATCTTAGAAAGCCAGCTTGATCTGTCTTCAGGTTTTATTTTATCTAAAGCGCTAGGATCGTCATTAATAGCTTGAATAATGGCGTACATATTAATCGCTACATGTAGTCCAATGTCTCCACCAAAATTAACTCTATATACTTTAGAGCTAACTTCAGAAAGTAAATTGGAAATTGCATCACCAACAATACTAGTGAATAAATGTCCAACGTGAAGTTGTTTGAACGGATTTGGATTAGAATATTCACTAACTATAATTTTATCGTCAAAAATACTTTTTGGACTAAAGTCTAAAAGCTTTAAAATTTCTTGATCCTTCAATCTAAAATTTAGAAAACCACCGTTCAGAACATTCACTTCACTAAATTGAGGATTATGCTCTAATTCGGTCTTGATTGACTGAGCTATTAAGCTTGGGCTCTTTTTTAGTCTTGAGGCAAGTTCAAAAGCAACATTTGTTGAATAATCACCAAAATCATAGTCCGGTCGAGATAAATTTGGCTCTATTTCCTGATTAAAGAGCCTAAAAACTGCACTCTTAATATCTTTTCTAATTATGTTCATCCTAAATATTATATAAGATAGATTGGTTATGAGATAATTTTAGGCTTTATCAGAAATTTTAATCCCCTATCAATAAGAATGTAAATTGAGAAAATTAAAACAAAAAATAAAAAAGTCGTAAATATAGAATTCTTAAGAGAGTTAAGATTTATAAAATTATCACTAACGTCAAATATCACGCCACCCGGGTTAGTTAAAATGTCCCAACTATTCCACCTTAATACTCTGCCGATATAAATAGCATAACTTGAAATCAAAGATATAAGAGCTACAAGCACCCAAGCAGACTTAGAGCTAAGTCGTTTTTTTAATTCCCGATGGATTAGATAGAGACTAATGTATCCATTAATTGATGCACTGCAGATGATAGCTGTAAAAGCTACCACAAAGTATAAAAGATAATTGTTCGGAACCTCCATTAAGTGAATAAAGTCAGTGATCATGTAAAAACTATTAGGCAAAAAAATTAACCAAATAAAGCTTATTATCAAAGCTGGCCAAGACGACCATAGTTTATTTTTTAATATATAAATTAAAATAACTGATACTAACAGTGGTACCCAAGACAAAAATAGATTCCAGATAAAATATGAAAAAGAAAAATTATGACTGTAAATTGAAACAATAATCAAAAGAAACGAAGCAATTAATGAATTTAGGATTAATAAGATAATGTATTTAGAAAAGTGTTTTAAATCTAATCTTAGCATTATTTTTACTTTGCTAATTCTTTTTTAAACTTCTCAATAAGCTCGACCGGTTCAGGGTTTACTCCATTTAATATTGCGCTATAAAGAGAAACAAAATCTCCTAAATTAATAGCGTACAAAATCTCCTCAATAAGATTAGACCCTTTAGGCTTAATAACGATTGGATGTGGCATATCGCCAGACAATAGCTTATTACTTAGCTCAAACCTTTTTAAAATTCTAGGATGTTCCCTGTCGCTTATTATTTCGATCACACAATATGGCTTAATAACAGGTTGCTTAGTCCATCCGATAAATTCATTATGATTAAATTCTGAAAATTGATTCCACCAAGCTACTTGCTTAGCGTTCTCATTAAAACTAATTTTCCACTTATAGGCTACCGGAGCAAATAAGTTGCCAGCGTAAACTACAACCGATTTCCCAGATGTATCTTGGGCGATCTTTTTAGCGAAATTAGAAGAAGTTCTAATTTCACTTGCCCAATTGCTGGCAGATTCTTTAATAAAATGTGCAGCATTTACAAATTGTTCTAATTTATCTGCATCACATAGCTCAAGTTCGGTTAAGATTTCGAGAATGGCTCTTAATCCATAAAATACGGTGTATCTTGGTTGTAGTCCGGATGGAATAAGAATTAAATCTAAACCCTTTTCCTGAGCTATCTTTTGTAATTCTCCTCCGCTACAAAGTACTATGATCTGAGCTTTTCTTTTTAGGGCAAGGTTTAAAGCTGATACAGTTTCTTCGGTATTTCCAGAATAACTC
>JAJZYA010000053.1 GCA_021806285.1 bacterium
TGGCTGGTCCATTAGTGGTTGCTTGTGTGTCATTAAGTGATCAGATAGTAGGATTAAGAGATTCTAAAAAACTTACTATTAAAAAGCGTACCGATTTATATTCAAAAATTTTTAACAATAGCAAGTTTGCTACAATAGGATGGGTATGGCCTCACGAAATAGATCATTATGGCTTAACAAAGTCTACTGAAATAGCAATATTAAGAGCTTTATATAATTTTAAAATAGATCCTAATCTTCAGATAATATTGGATGGTAATGTTAATTATTTAAAAAATACAAATCTTAATGTAAAAACCATGATCAAGGCAGACGATTTAATAAGTGAAGTCAGTGCTGCTAGCATCATTGCTAAAGTAACCAGAGATAATTATATGAGAAGACTTGATCAATTTTTTCCCTTATATAATTTTAATCAGAATGTCGGTTATGGAACCAAAGATCATATAACAGCAATTCAGAAATTTGGACCAAGCAGTATTCATAGGTCCCTATTTTTAAGAAAAATTATTTAAAATATTTATTAATTTTATCTTGATCAGTATCTTTCCAGTTGCTTTGCCAGTCCAAAATTTCAATTGCCTGATCGATAGATCTCTCGATAGCAGGTGTTTTAACTGAATTGAAAAAATCTACAAAGTCTGTTTTAAAGTCTTTGTCTGAGTAAACCCTTGCAACATAAATTGGAGTTCTATAAAAACTTAAATCATCTCCAGTGATATTTTTTAAGTGGTCCCAATTATCCTTTAACCACTTCCAAGTTTTATCTCGGGCATCTTTATTCATAAATAAAGACGAGATCCAATAATGGATATCTTGACTTCTTATGTTATCAGATTTCAAATATTGAATAGTTTGATCAATTAATTTTTGATCTTTAAATTGAGTAATTGCGGCTAACAAATAATTTCTGACTTCCGGGTTGTTGCTACTATTATGTAGGGCAATTAATGTCTTATAGTCTTCGGGGTTATTAATTTTAGATATTTGAGCATAAAATACTGGCCTAATATCTGGAGATATCTGAGTTAAATTTGGATCTTTTTTGAAATTATCTATGATATAATTTTGCAGTTCTAGATCGTTGCACTTAACCGCTAAAGATAATATTAATGGACGAAGTAAAGTGTCGAAAATGGTGTCATTATCTTTAGGTTCAAAACCTAATCTCTTTAATTGAATGTCTATTAAATTAGAAATAAAATTAGACATTCGATCAAGTAAGTCTTGATCTTCAAATATTAATCTTATACTGTTAATTGAACCAGATATCATCTGCCAGTCTTCTAGATCCTTTAGTTCACCTAGATCTTTAATTAAATCTAGATAAGTTGTAGTTGAGAGTTCATTAGTTTTTGAAATTTCAAATAAATCACTTAGAAAACCAACGCGATCAAGTAAATTTAATTTTGTTAAACCGTAAGATTTAATGTCATTTATGATTAAGTGATCATATCTGACTCTATAAAAGCTCCGGTGATTTTTATTAATTAATATAGGGTTTTTAGATTTCTCGATTTTTAAGCTAATTTCCTTGGTGTTAAATAATAAATTTAGATCGTAAAAACTAGAATTAATAGGTATAGGCCATAAATTATCAACCATATCTTTAGTGTGGTCTAATAAAAACCTTTTTTGACTAAAATGTAGGTTATCATTATGCTTAACTACTTTTACCTCTGGAAAGCCGCTCATAGAAGTCCAATTACCCATAAAACTTTGTATATCCTTATTGGAGACCTCATTAAGGTTATTCCATAAATCGATGGTTGAGGTATTAGAATAAGAATTATTTTTCAAATATTTACGAATACCTTTCATAAAGGTTTCTGAGCCAAGGTAATCTTCAAGCATCATAATAATCGATGCACCTTTTTCGTAGCTAATATTGTCAAATATGGTTTTAATTTCATCAGGATGGTTAATCTCAACTTGTATTGGATGAGTATTATTAAGCTGGTCCAAATTCATGGCGGTAAATTGTTCATCGATGATAAAGCTTTTCCAAACTTCCCATTCTGGAAACAGATGATTAACGGCTACATAGCTCATGAATGAGGCAAAGCTTTCATTAAGCCATAAATCTGTCCACCATTTCATAGTTACAAGGTTTCCAAACCACTGATGTGTAAGTTCGTGAGCAATAACATTAGCGACGTATTGTTTCATAAAAAGAGTACTTTCGTTCTTGTTAATAAGGAGGGCTTGCTCTCTAAACGTTATACAACCCCAATTTTCCATAGCGCCACTAGCAAAATCGGGTAAAGCTATAAAATCACATTTATCTAAGGGATATTCAATATCAAAGTAATCTTCGTAAAATTCGAGAGTTTTTTTAGCGACATCTAAAGCAAAAAGGGTATCTTCTTTTTTACCTAAAATGGAATAGACTCGAACTAACTTATTGTTCTTAGTACTGCCTTCACTGTATTCAAAATTACCTACGACGAAAGCTAATAAATAGGTACTCATTTTAGGAGTTTCTTGGAATGTAACCTCAGTAACATTTTTTAATGTTTTGGTTTTTTCAATGGGAGTATTGGAAAGATAGGAATTAAATCTTTTGTCAGTTTTTAGCTGTAATTTAAAGGTAGCTTTAGCTTCTGGTTCGTCTACACAGACAAAAGCTTCTCTAGCATAATGAGATTCAAATTGTGTAGCTATAATTGTTTCTTTTTTGTCGTTATAGTAACTAGGATATATCCCATTTAAAGATTCAGTAATTTTGGCTTCATAATTGACTATTATTAAATAATCTCCTGGATAGATAAGATTATCAAAATGAATCCTTAGTTCATTGTATTTAACATGTTTATTTATTCTACTAATTGGTATTTTTTCTTTTTGACCTTTGTTTAAGAGATAGACCTTTGCGCCAGTAATGTTAAGGTCTTTCTGATGCAGTGTAATACGCTTTGAAGGTCTTTTCGTGACCTTAGCGCTAAGCGTCACTTGTCCCTTAAAGGTCATTTTTTCTAGATTCAGATCAATAGAGACATCATAATGCTTCGGCTTTAAATACTTATAAAGTCGTTTTACTTTTTGTGACATATAATTAACATATTAAATAAAATCTTTACTATTGGCAATAAATGATTTAAAATATTAGAGAACGAACCGGCCAAAAGAGGTCGGTTTTTTAAATAAGGAGATAAATAAATATGGATTTAGATATTAAACAATTAGTAGTGGCTATCAAATCAATAGCTGAAGAAAAAAATCTACCAGTAGAATCTGTCAAGGAAGTGGTAGAACAAGCTTTAGCAGCCGCTTATCGAAGAGATTATGGTGATAGGGATCAAGAAGTTCGAATAGATCTTAATTTAAATAATGGTGATGTCAATGTCTATGTAACTAAAGATGTTGTCGAAAGTGTAGAGGAAGATAAAAAAGCTTATGAAATTAGTCTAAGTGATGCTTTAAAAATTAAAAAAGATGCCAAAATTGGTGATCAGATAGAAATTAAAGATCATATCAATAAATTTGGAAGAGTTGCCGCTCAAACTGCTAAACAAGTTATTTTACAAAAACTTAGGGAAGCCGAGCGCGAAATTATCTTTAATGAATATGAGGATAAAATAGGCACCGTCGTAAACGCCAATATATCACGGGTTGAGGGTAATATTTTGAGAGTTGATCTTGGTCGAGCACAAGCTATCATGCCTAGAAGTGAGCAAATTCAAGGGGAACATTATTACCCTGGACAACGTGTAAAGGTCTATCTCAAAGAAATTGAAAAGGGTCCAAGAGGTCCACAAATTATTGCAAGCCGTGGGAGTACTGAATTTATTGAAAAACTATTTCGTAATGAAGTCCCTGAGATGGAAAGCAATGCTGTTGAAATAAAGGCCATTGCAAGAGAAGGTGGTGTAAGATCTAAAATAGCTGTAAAAAGTAATGTACAAGGCGTGGATGCTGTTGGTACCTTTGTTGGTGGACACGGTATTAGAGTAAATGCCGTCATGAGTGAAGTCGGAGAACAGGAAAAGATAGACATTATTGTCTATAGTGACGATCCTCAAGAGTACATATCAAACGCTTTAAGTCCAACTAAAATTAATAAGGTTATCATAGATGAAGCTAATAAAAGAGCTGAAGTCTTAGTTGATGAAGACCAGTTATCTGTTGCTATTGGACGAGCCGGTCAAAACGTTAGATTAGCCTCTAAATTAACTGGTTACGAAATTGATGTTAAACAAGATAAAAAGGAAGAAACTGTTCCCGAAAAGCCCAAAACTACAAAACTAAAGAAAAAATCTGAGCTAGAGAATTCTTTATTAGAAGCCATCGAAGAACACGGTCAGGATAGCAATTAGCACTCTTGACAGCCGAGTGCTAAAAAAGTAATATATTTATATAGGATTATATTTGTGTTTTGAAAAATCAGAGATCCTATAACGTATAATAAATAGACGAGGATAATATGTTACCAGAATCAAGCCCGGATTTTAAAGATTTTCTTTCTCATCTGACTGCCAATGCTCGGATGAGCTTGAAAGAATCAGATACAATTGCTCAAAATTTAGGTAGTGCCTATATTGGAACTGAGCATTTATTGCTTGGACTTCTTAGCCAGTCTGAGTCAACGGCTGCTAAAATATTAAAGGAAGCCGGTATTACTTTAGATAAAGCCAGATTAAATCTTAATTACACTCCGAGGTCAACGGTCCTTCAAATAGGTGCTAAAGGCTTAAGTGCAACAGCTAAACTTACTTTACGTACGGCTTACGATGTATCTCAAGAAGCAGATCAAGAGCTTTGTGGTACAGAACATATTTTATTTAGCATATTATCCCAAAGAAGCTCTAGAGCTACTCAAATTCTTCGAGAAATGCATGTCGATACTGATCGTTTACTCTCAGAGGTTACGCGTTTTATTACTCACCAACAATA
>JAJZYA010000054.1 GCA_021806285.1 bacterium
ACCTTTTAGAGCCAGCTTAAAAGTCGAAGATCTAAAGTCTTGATGTTTGGTAGTAAACTCGATAAAGTCTTCTTCAGGTGCTGAGGATAGCGTAAACCATCTCACTATACCTCGATCATCCGATCCTGTATGTTCTAAATGAAATTCAGAATATTGTCCAGCAATAAATTTAAAATGGGGTGGTTTATTAAAACGGTAAGTAGTAATATTTTGAGATAGATTATTTTTACTTATAAGCTTGATTTTCAACTTTAAATCCTAACTTCGTAACTGTATAATATTCATTATATTAAATTACTTAGTAAAAATTTAAAAAAAGGAGCTTTGAATATGCCAGATTTTAATAAAGTCCTAGATCCAGGCAATTACCAGGATGGACAAATCAACACAGTTATAGAAATTCCTAAAGGTAGTAATCTTAAAATTGAATGGGATCGAAAAAATGCAGCCTTTATGCTTGATAGAATTGAACCTGCAATTTATCAAAAGCCGGTGAATTATGGTTTTATTCCTCAAACTCTTGATGAAGATGGGGATGAACTTGACACCTTAATTGTCTGCGATCAATCTCTGCCTACTGGAATTTGGCTAAAAGCAAATGTAGTTGGAGTGTTAATATTCGAAGACGATGGTGAAATGGATTATAAAATTGTTTGTGTCCCTGAAGATAATAGAGACGATGGAGACAGTATTAGTTCTCTAGACGACCTAAAGCCGAGACTTAAAGCTCAAATCGAAGAACATTTTAAACATTATAAGGACCTCAAAAAACCTGGTTCTACTAAAGTAGAAGGCTGGGGAGATAAACAAAAAGCAATTCAAATTATCGAAGAGTGCATCAATAGATATAACAATCAATAAAAATACTAGATTCTTATATTAATCTTAAAAAATTCTTTTAAGCGCTTGTGCTTAAGAGCTATCTTATTTATAGTAGATTGTAGAAATTAAAAATAAAGGATAACTATGAGAACAAGAATTGCTATCAATGGATTTGGAAGAATTGGTAGAAACGCTTTCAAAATTGCTTTTAATAGAAGTGATTTAGAAATCGTAGCTATTAATGATCTTACAGATACAAAAACGCTCGCTTATTTACTTAAACGAGATTCAAACTATGGGGCATATGATAAAAATGTTACCTATGACGATAATAATATAATTGTCGATAACGTACCGATTAAAGTTTTAGCTGAAAAAGATCCCTTAAATTTACCTTGGAAAGATTTAAATATTGATGTTGTTATTGAGTCAACTGGGTTCTTTGTTGAGCCGGATAAAGCTCGAACTCATATAACAGCTGGAGCCAAAAGAGTTGTTATTAGTGCTCCGGCTAAAGGTCCTAGTGCTGACACCGCACCAACAATTGTCCTCGGTGTTAATGATGATAAGGTAAAGGCTGAAAATGATGTATTTAGTAATGCGTCTTGTACGACAAACTGCATTACTCCTGTTGCTAAAGTATTGGAAACAGCTTTTGGTATCGATAAACTAATGATGACCACTATTCATAGCTACACTGCCTCTCAACACCTTCAGGACGGACCAGGTAAAAATTTAAGAGAAGATCGAGCTGGTGCTCAAAATATAACCCCAACTACTACTGGTGCTTCAATCGCAGCCGCCAAAGCTTTTCCAGTGTTAGAGAATAAATTCGGAGGTTTTGAAGTTCGTGTTCCTACCCCGGTCGTATCGCTGGCGGATTTTGTAGTTGTAACCAAACGAGACGTTACGGTTGAAGAGGTTAACGAAGCTTTTAAAAAAGCCGCCAAAGAACCATATTTTCAAGGTATACTTGACGTAACCGAAGAGGAATTAGTTAGTACCGACTTTATAGGGAATAGCCATTCAGCTATTGTTGACCTTAATTTAACAGCAGTAATCGGGGGTAACCTATTAAAGGTAGTTTCTTGGTATGATAACGAATGGGGTTATAGCAATAGATTAGTGGAAATGGTAGCAGACGTCGGTAGGACATTAATCTAATAAATAGGCTACTCATGAAAATCTTCATTGCATCTGATCATAATGGATATGAACTTAAGAAGAACCTTTTAGACTATTTAAGATCTAAGGGCTATGATTTAGTCGATTGTGGAGATCAAAAGCTCGATAATTTAGACGATTTTCCCAAATTTGCCGTTAATGCCGTTAATGAACTATTAGATTCTGGCGATAAAAATAATAAAGCAATCTTAATTTGTGGATCAGGTCAAGGAATGTGTATGGCTGCTAATAGATTTAAAGGAATAAGGGCTAGTCTTTGTACCTCAACTGAACTTGCTTATGATGCTCGTAACGATGATGATAGCAATGTGCTTTGTTTAAGCGCCAAAGAAGTAGCAAAAGATACTAATATAAATATTGTTAATGTCTTTCTAAGTACTCAATTCTCCGCCGCCCCACGTTTTATTAGGAGAATTAATCAATTAGACGAGATTGGTTAGATTATGGTTATTAGCCCAACTATTACAGCCTCAAATTTAACGGAGTTTAATAATCAATTAAATAACGTTAAAGATTTTGCCCAAAAAGTGCATTTAGACTTAATGGATGGAGTTTTTACAACCTCTAAATCCTTAAATATCGATGAAATTAATAATATGGTGGTTCCCTTTGACGCTCATATTATGTACCTCAATCCCGAAGAGATATTAGATCAAGTTTTAGCCCTAAAACCAATTACTATAGTTGTTCAGTTTGAAGCAAATGTTAATCATCAAGAGCTAACTTCAAAATTGAAAGCTAACGCTATCAAATCTTCCTTAGCTATTTTGCAACAAACTAGTGTTGATCAAATCAAGTCTGTTATTAATTTATATGATCAAGTCTTAATTTTTAGCGGTAATCTTGGTTATCAGGGAGGCACGGCTGACTTATCACTCTTAAGTAAAGCCCGGGAAATCAGATCTATCAGCAATGTTCAAATCGCATGGGATGGTGGTATAAATGCCGAAAACATTAAATCATTAGCAGATGGTGGGGTTGAAGTTTTTAACGTAGGGGCATATATTCAAGATAGTGCTAATGCTAAACTTAGTTATCAATCCTTGTTAAATAAAATAAATTAAACTTTAGGAGTTTTTTTTGAAGCATACCCTCAAACAATTAGAATTAATATCTAATACCATAAGAGAAGATATTATTAGTATGTTGCTTGCAGCTGGGAGTGGTCATTCGGCCGGGCCTTTAGGATTAGCGGATATATTTACAGCTTTCTATTTTGAAATACTAAATCACGATCCTAAAAACCCTAATTGGGATCAAAGAGATATATTGCTTTTAAGTAATGGCCATTGTATTCCCGTAAGATATGCCGCTATGGCCAATGCTGGATATTTTGAAAAAAATGAACTTAAAACTCTAAGAAAACTTGGAAGTCGTCTTCAAGGTCATCCCGAAAGACTTAGACTTGATGGCCTTGAAAATACATCTGGTCCTTTGGGTTCGGGATTAAGTCAAGCAGCTGGTATGGCTTTAGTTTTAAAAAGGGAAAATAATAACAAGCGTAGAGTATACGTTGTTTGTGGAGATGGTGAATTAGATGAAGGCAACGTTTGGGAAGCCGCTATGTTTGTTGCTAAAAATCGACTTAATAATCTAACTCTAATAATAGATCGCAACAATATCCAAATAGATGGTTTTACGGAAGATGTTATGCCGTTAGAGGACTTAAAGGCTAAATGGCAATCTTTTGGTTATCACGTGCTTGAAATAAACGGTAATGATATTGAGGCCGTCATTGATGCCTGCGCTATGGCTAAAACTATCGAGGAAAAACCGACTGCCATAATCGCCCACACTATTCCAGGTAAAGGAGTAGATTTTATGGAATCAGACTTTAATTGGCACGGAAAACCCCCTAATAAGGAAGAAGCAGCTAAAGCCCTACATGAGTTAAGGACTCTTGGCGGAAGGATTAGAAGTGAGCACCAATAATTATAAAGATTATATATATCATGATTTCGTAAATCCTAAGATGGATCCTATTCGACACGGATTTGGTGAAGGTTTATTAAAAGCTGGCCAAATTAATCCAAATATTTATGCTCTTTGTGCCGATCTCACCGAATCAACTCAAATGTATCTTTTTAAAAATGCTTTTCCAGAACGTTTTGTAGAAATAGGTATAGCTGAGCAAAATCTAGTAACAGTTGCTAGTGGTATAGCTGCTATGGGTAAGATACCATTTTGTTCTAGTTATGCCGCTTTTAGTCCCGGAAGGAATTGGGAGCAAATTAGAACTACGATCTGTTTGAACGATCGACCCGTTAAGATTGTTGGGTCTCACGCTGGGGTAAGTGTCGGACCCGATGGTGCTACACATCAGATGCTAGAGGATATTGCTCTGATGCGAGTTTTACCTAATATGGTAGTACTGGCTCCGGGAGATAGTGTCGAAGCCCAAAAAGCGACCTTAATGATGAGCATTGATTCCAGACCTAATTATATTAGATTAGCTAGAGAAGCTACTCCAGTTATATTTAAAGAAGAAATGCCTTTTAAAATTGGTCAGGCCTATTTATTATCTGAGGGTCAAGATATTAGTTTAATTTCTACTGGAACAATGACGTACCATGCTTTAAGAGCTGCAGAGGAGCTTTATAAAAAAGGAATTGATGCTGAAGTAATCCATGTACCTACCATTAAGCCTCTCGACGAAGATACTATTTTAAAATCATTAAGAAAAACTAAACTAGCAATTACTATTGAAGAAGCCCAGATGAATGCTGGTTTTGGAAGTTCGATATGTGAACTTGCTTCACTTAAAAACCCTGTACCAATACTTAGAATGGGTATGAAAGATAGGT
>JAJZYA010000003.1 GCA_021806285.1 bacterium
CACTTAACTGTAATGCTACCTTTTAAACAAAAAATAAGGCGACTGTGAGAATATAGCTAAACGCGGTTTCTTATTCGAAACTTTTATAAGGTGTGTATGCTGATGTTTCACAGAGCGCTTAGAGAAACCTACGCCCCGAGCATATATACTATAACCTTTGGCCTCGTACTCTGCAGCCTTATCTATTATGCTATGTCTTTCTTCAGGCTTTAGACCAGACAACTTATTAACGTGTCTTTTCGGAATAATTAATAAATGATCTTTCACATCATGTAGCTCCCATAAATCATACTGCGTTAAGTTAGGAACTATATATATCAGTCTATCTTCGTAAATAGCGCTGACTACGGTATCAGGATTGCAAAAGGGGCACCCGCTTGACGACTGCCGGTCCTTGTATTTATGCATTGTTTTTCTATAGTGATTCATCGTTAACTATTTTGGCCAATCTATTAGCTTAGGCTTTGTGTACTTATTGTCATTATGCTGTTTACATTATATAGTGTACGCTACAACGTGAGAAACTCTTGCAGGCGTTCTTCTATTCTTAAGTATGTTGTAAGTTTATTATTATCCATATCGCCCTCTAAAGTAAGTAGCCCAGCCAATGCATAGTGTCTGCCTAAAATAATCGGAGCAATCATAGATTTTTCTTGCTTGCTCAATGGGCGAATACCCTCATATATGTCTATGTACTTGTCTAATAATTTCCAGTCATCATTCACAATTAATACTGACCAGAGAGTAAAAGCTAGACATACCACAACAGATGTATATGTTAAATCGTCAAAATCAAGTATAGCCTTTATCTGATCGTTAGAATCTGCGAGTACGTTTCCAGTGTCATAATCTAAATGGCAATAACCTTTAGGTATACTACCATTAAGTTTATACTGATATTTTTTACCTCTAGGTAGTAGCCCTCTCAGATGTTCACTGCCTAAAGAGTCGATGTCAATTAGATGTATAAATTCATGTTCTTTTATGGTATGTAAAGAGCTAGACGCCGGATTTAATTTAGCAAATTCAATACCAGCTTTATGCATTTTAGCCTGCTCACTAGCTAGCTGACCAATAAGCTCAGAAGTATAAGCTTCCTTGTGTTCACCATCTATAAACTCCATCAATAGCACGTGCCAAGTCTTAGAATCTATATTGACAGTATTAATTTGAGAACCAATAGAATTTTTATACAAAATAGGTATAGGCACTCCACGTTCTTTTAAAAAGTCCATGAAACTTACTTCTAGACCAATTTCATCTATCGTCTTGTTGCCGTACCGATAAATTCTTAAAACATACTTACCCGAAAAGGCATCAACAATAATTGTAGTATTTTCAATACCTGATGTAGCTAATTGATAGTTAAATTGAGTTATTTTATATTGCCGAAGAATAGTGGCAATATTCTTCTTACTAACTTGAAACTAACCCTCTTTTTGATAATGCATAAAATTAAACTATTCGTACTACCAAATTCACTTGTAGCTACTGTTTATATTTTACAACAAAATAACAATATGTTAAAGCATTTTTTATAAGTTTATCCTAGAATAGTATTTTCTTAGATTAATAGAACTGCTTCAATATGAAATGCCTAGTTTATCCAATAAAAATGGAACACTTTAGACTATATGCCCCCATATCCCATTTGTACCATTCTAACAATATTACAAAATCCGTGACCCGTATGGTGAGCCAAGAGCATATATTCTACATAGAATCCAGTAATCATTTACGCAACTGGATATTTTGTTACACTAAATTTATGAAAGTCTGGGAATCAGGACGAGAATCTAATCTACTTGACGATATTATTGCCGGTCGTAAAACTATTGAAGGAAGGTTGAATCGGGGCAAGTTCGCCGAGTATTCAGTAGGTGACGTAGTCAGCCTCAGGCGAGATTATCGAGATACTAAAGGTATTTTACATGATGGCGAACCGCATGCTGCGCTTGTGAGAATCGTCGCAATTCGTCATTATGAAACATTTATTGACATGGCCGAAAGTGAAAATTATAAATCCGTAATTCCTTCAGCTAACAGTGCTAAAGAAGCGGCTGCAATATACGACAATTACTACTCAATCGGTGACCAAAATAAATATGGTGTTCTGGCTATTGAAATTGAATATATCACTGGCCCATAATGAATTTTGAAGACCACACTAAGTCCGTTACCTGTAAGCAGAGCCAAAACTAACTACAGTACTAATTTGAATAAGAATACAGTAGGCACTTACGCTTACGGATTTTTTAATATATAGTTTATTTATGAAACAAAAATATTTTGAGAAGTTCATGGTTATCTTTGCTACAGTTGAACCAATTGTAACGATCCCATAAATAGTAAAGGTCTGGTTCAATAATAATAATTCTGGAGTATCTTTGCTTACTTGGACATTCTATGCCATAACTTCACTAATATGGTTAAGCTATGGGATATTCAAAAAAGACAGACCGTTAATTATGTCAGGGTCATTCTGGGCTATATCACAATTTATAGTAGCTATTGGCATACTCGTAAAGTAAATCTAGACCAAGATGCTGAGCCAAGCATTCTGTTTTTGGTAACTAAAGTTTAGGACGCCTACCCATTATGTTACAAAAGTGATGAGTTATTACGAGGAATGTAATTCATATGGTTTTGTGTTGTTATTGTATTTATGACAGATATCAAAAGAGGAGTTTTTACACCTAAAAGCTTTGATCCTGTTGGCAGGATAGATGAACTTATAGTCCAAAATGAAGAAGAAAAACTAGCATATCTTACTGAAATGGAATCAAATAAAGCTGAGTTTTAGTTAGACAAGCAAATGATATGGTATAGTTTCATTAGATTTTGTAGACCAGATACTGCTCAAGATTATGCCGAATGGCTTATTGGATTTATTTAAAATATCTCCGTATCTATTTACAAAATTCTCGGAAAAGCAATATAGAGGTTGTTTGGTATAATTATGAAATGAGAACTAAAATAAAACGCGAGATTAAACAAATTGGTCTTGATGTAGTAATCGTAATTGTAGTTATAGTTTTTGTGTTTGGATTCTTAATTGGACGTATCATGTAATTCTAAAACATGATCAACTCCTAATTTAACTGTTTGAATATTACTAAATATGAACTGAAGTAGTTTCAGGCTAATCTAAAAGAAAGGCTTAAATAATATTAATAATAAAAGACAACTAAATTAGATTATTGCCCTAGAATAATGATCATCCCAGATAAAACTTGTTATAATTATAATAATGAATCCAAATAGAGGTATGAGAGGACCCCTAAGGTCTTTTACTCGTGATCAATCCGTAACAAAGCATAAAGTTAGTAAAGGCTTAATCAAAAGAATCTTTAAGTTCGCTAAACCATACCAAAAATTATTAATCATATTCTTAATAATTATTACTCTAGATTCCGCAATTGGAGCTGCTAATCCCTTATTCCTAAGAGAAATAATCAATAATGGAATCCTTAAACATCACACTAATATTATTATTGACTTCGCCGCATTGGTCGCTGGACTGGCCATTTTAGACGCTGCTTTTGAATTCTTCGAAAGGTTCATCTCGGCCAAAATTGGAGAAGGCCTAATTTTTGATATGAGAACAAAAATCTTTAATCATATTCAAAAAATGTCGATTGCATTCTTTACCAGAACTCAAACCGGCTCTTTAGTCAGTAGGCTTAATAATGACGTCTTAGGAGCTCAAGAAGCCTTTACGGACGTTCTTTCAAACGTTGTTGGTAATCTTATTAGTGTTAGCTTAACTCTGATCGCCATGTTTATCCTATCTTGGCAGTTGACACTTTTATCAATTATAATTCTGCCCGTCTTTTTATTGCCAGCCCGTTGGTTAGGTCGGAAACTCCACGCTATTACACTTGAAGCTTATAATCTGAATGCAGTCATGAGTAATACGATGATTGAACGTTTTAATGTTTCGGGAGCTTTATTGTCAAAAATATTTGGTCATCCGAAACATGAAGAGAACTTGTTTCGATCCAGGGCCGCCCGAGTCCGAGATATTGGTATAACTCAAGCTATGTATGCTCGTTTTCTCTTTATCGCCTTAATGCTAACTGCCTCGCTAGCGACAGCACTTATTTATGGTTGGGGAGGAGTGCTGGCAGTCGACAAAATTCTAAACGTTGGAACAATTGTGGCTTTAAGCGTCTATTTAAGTCGACTCTATGGACCCCTTACGCAGCTATCAAATATTAACGTCGATCTAATGACCGCTCTTGTCTCTTTTGAGCGAGTTTTTGAAGTATTAGATTTAAAGCCATTAGTAAAAGACAAGCCTGGAGCGATTAAGCTTCAGAAGGGACCTACTATGATTGAATTTAAAAATGTTTCCTTTAGTTATCCAACAGCCAAAGAGGTTTCGTTGGCTTCCTTGGAATCGGTTGCAACTCTTAGTAAAACGAAATCTAAACAGATCATCAATAACATTAGCTTTAAGATCAAACCTGGTCAACTGGTAGCTCTCGTAGGGCCTTCAGGAGCAGGTAAAACAACCATCTCACAATTAGTTAGTAGGTTGTATGACGTGAGCTCAGGGGAGATTAAAATTAATAATATTAATATCAAGGACATAAAACTTAGTAGTTTAAGAGCTAAAATAGGAATGGTTACTCAAGACGCTCATCTCTTTCATGAAACTATTCGTGATAATTTGCTTTTTGCCAAAGAGGATGCCAGTGAAGATGAGCTAATCGAAGCTCTCAATGAATCCCAACTTTCGGGCCTAATTAATAGTCTCAGCGATGGCCTAGATACAATGGTGGGGGATCGAGGTTATCGATTATCTGGAGGTGAAAAACAACGTTTAGCAATTGCTCGAATCCTTCTCAAAAAACCAGATGTGGTCATTCTTGACGAAGCCACCGCGCATCTAGACTCAGAGTCTGAAAAAGCTATCCAAATGGCTTTAAATATCGCCCTGACAGGACGGACCTCAATTGTAATTGCACATCGACTATCTACCGTCCAAAACGCCGATCAAATTCTAGTGATTGAAAAGGGGCAAATTGTCGAAAGCGGCCAACATCAAACTCTTTTACAAAAGAACGGGCTTTATTCTAAATTATATAAAACTCAATTTCAGAAGTAATTAGTTTAAACTAAACTAATTTGAGTCATTTTAATTAATGATTTTCTTTTAAAATAAACTTAGCATTAGTTTTTTTATAAATAAAATAACCTAAAATAGCGGCAATGATTGCTGATCCACCACCAACCAATAAGCCAATCCGTGGGTTAGAATGATCGCTTATATATCCAATAATCGGACCACCGATTGGAGTTGTTCCAGCAAAAGCGACAGCCCATAGTGACATGACTCGTCCTCTCATTTCTGGTCTTGATGTAAGTTGAAGAGTGGTATTTCCTAGAGCAATAAACAGAACTGATAAAACCCCAACAATAGTCAAAACTACAAGAACACTAATAAAATTTGGCATGAGAGCAGTAATTATAATCGAAATCCCAAACAATAAAGCAATTATAATTAATAGGTTTTCGCTGGTATCAGAATGACCGGCTGTATACAAACCTCCGATAATTGCTCCCGCACCCATGGCAGCCATCATGGCCGAGTAGGTACCAGCATTCCCATGAAGAGTAATGGTAGCAAAAAGAGGAAAAATAACTGGAAACTCATAAGCAAAAGTGCCTATGATTAACATCATTATTAGAGTTGCTTTGAGCTTGGGAACGCTCCAAGCATAAACTAATCCAGCTCGCAGTTGTCCCGATACTTTCTTAACAATTGGAGCCTTAAATAATTCACGGTCGATCATCATGTGAAGGGCAATCAAAACTGCAATATAAGACAAAGCATTTGCTATAAAACAAACTGTAACACCACTCGTTGCAATTAATATTCCAGCGATAGTCGGCCCGATTAAACGAGCCATGTTAGTCATAGTCGAATTAAGAGTAACGGCATTTTTAATTAACTGCGGTCCAACCATTTCCATAACAAAAGCTTGTCTTGAAGGCATATCAATTACATTCACTAGTCCAAGAGCTAAGGCAATTACATACACCATCCAAAGCTGAATACCTCCACTTAGGACTAATAGCCCTAGTATTAAGGCTAAAATTCCAAAAATTGATTGAGTAAAATAAAGAACATGACGTTTATCGAAACGATCCGCGACTAAGCCACCCCAAACCCCAAATAATAAGATTGGTAGAAACTGAACAGCGATTACTAATCCAAGTTGAGTCCCAGAATGAGTTATTTCTAAGACCAACCAAGACAATCCAATCGTTTGCATCCATGTGCCCGACAAAGATATGGCTTGGCCAATAACAAACAATCGAAAATTTCGAACCTTTAGTGACCCAAAAGTCCTTTTTAGGGTTAATTCCATTCTATCTCTTTTTACTTTATTAAATTAATTATACTCTTTTGTAATAATAATCTTAATTTTATATAATTCTTTTCCAAGACAATTAAAAAATCGCTATCCCTTAGACTTTTTGATACTATTAACATGTGAAATTATTTAAGATCTATATGGTTATCGCATCTTTGACAATGATCGTTCTACTAGCTACAATTGTCGGAATTTTAATTTATGCTGGCGTTCAAATAAAATCCGAAACCAAAACCATAAACCAAAAAATAAATAGCTTTAATCAAAATATTAATTCTATTTATAAGAATATCCAGACTGAAAATAAGACTCTTAAAACTCAGCTTCAAACAATCCCCAAATATCCAACTTTGCCTTAAATTTAATCAGAATTTTTAAAGTTACGTAATTAACTTAAGCAAGTGATGCCCAAAATCGACTTAGTCATCTAGGTCAATAAAATCCAAAGATTATAAGTTTGATACTAGCTTATAAGAAGCAATGCTATCCTTTAAATCGAATAAAGAAAATAAAGATTTTAATCAATCTATCTTTGAAATTTAAATAATCGTGCCTTAACTGATTCCATCCCGCCAAATAAAATCATTATTTAAGCGCTATTAGAATCAAAGCGCTTCAAATTAGAGGACGTTAAAAAGACTACCAATAGATAAAATTTTAGACTACTCTTAAGAAATATTTATCTAGAGGTCTCAACGAAAGTTAGAGCATATCCGGTCTTACCAGCCCTACCGGTACGACCAATTCGGTGTACGTAGTCATCGTAGGATTGTGGTAGGGAATAATTGATAACATGAGAAATATCTGATACATCGAGGCCTCGAGCAGCAACATCGGTAGCAACTAAAATCTTAACCTCACTATTTTTGAACCTTTTTAAGACCCGCTGCCTTTGTGGTTGAGATTTACCACCATGAATTGAATCAGCTAAAAAGCCTCTAGCTACTAATTCTTTAGACAACTTTTCAACGCTACGATGCGTATCATCAAAAACAAGGGTTTTAGTTGTTCCCGCTTCAATTAAAATATTATGTAACTTGTTCATTTTATCCTCATGACCAACAAAACTGACAATATTTTGATCAACGTTATCACTAGTATCACCTGACTTAACGGAAATATGAACAGGGTCATGTGAGAATTTCTCAATAACTCCTTTTACTCTATTATCAAGCGTAGCAGAGAAGTAAAAGCTTTGTCGTTCGGAGTTAACATAACTTAATATTTCCGTAATATCGTGCACAAAACCCATGTCGAGCATTCTATCAACCTCATCAAGAACAATTAAATTACAACTGTTGATATTTAACGAACCACGTTCAATATGATCTTTTATACGACCTGGGGTACCAATAATAATCCTCGGATTATATTGCAGATCTTTCAACTGAAGACTCATTGAAGTACCACCAATCAATAGGACGCCATTAAGTCCGCTTCCTTTAGCGATCATTCGGCATTGCTGTTCAATTTGTTGGGCTAGCTCTCTAGTTGGAGCCAATATAATCGCGTTGCTAGTTATATCGGAAATTAATCTATTGAGAACAGGGATTGCAAAAGCAGCAGTTTTACCTGTTCCTGTATTAGCAACTCCAACGATATCCTTACCAGCTAGTCCTTCCGGTATAGTCTGGTCCTGAATTGGTGAGGGATTCTGGAATCCCATTAAAAGCAAGTTTCTCTTAATGATTGGTTCTAATTTAAAATCCTGAAAGCTATGGAGTGGGACATAAACTTCCTCAGAACGAGGCTTAGCACTTTGAATAAACTTAGAGGGGTGTATATAGTCTTTTTTAGGCTGGCGACTTTTGTTTTGAGATCGATTGCCAAAAGATCTTACTGTCCGGCCAGATCGGCCAGATCGATATGCAATTTTTTGAGACATAAAAAATGAATCCTTTAAACTTAATTAATTAATCGATTGTCTTAAATGAAAATCGAATTAATCATTACTTACCCGGATTCATTACAAACAATATTATAATTTTAGCACAATTCTAATTTATACTCAAATGAAGTATCATCTTTGAATTTTTATTCTAGTCTAATAAGGGCACAATTTTGTAATAGATTTAGATTGAATGAGAAGGGCGTCCTGTACAAGTGCATGTGTTTTCCAATACTCTCGACTCTCTGCAGTTGCATGCTCATCTCCAGGAAATGCCGGATAATCTGCTCCAATCCAGACATTAGTCACTTCATAATTGTTATCTGTATCTCTATTAAGGACTACGGTTAAGGTACTACTCACTTTCGGTCGTCGATTTTTAGCAAACCTAGAGAAGACTTTAGATTTGAGGGGCAGGGCATAATAAATTGTGTCTTTTATATTGGTTGAGACAACATCAGTTGTACCAATATCTCTACCCATATCTTGTTCAATAACAACTCTTTTACCACTTAGTTCCTTATTGGATAATAACTCTTTTATAAGTGCGATAACGTAAGGTCGCCGACTTAAATAAACTCCCGCTAAGGAAGATATCAGATTAATGTAAATATCATACTCATCTTTTGTTTCGTCAATTATAAACCTATACATCTAAGATTCTATTATACGCTGCTTTAAGGAGTAATGACAGCTACTTATAGCTATTAAGCCATTTTCTTGCTATGCTACTGGATAGCAAGTGATTACTATTAACTATCCGTTGTCATAATTAGCATTTCCAAAACTAAGTATGATCGCGACCAGCAATATTGAACGCAAGCGATAATAACTTAAAAAAAGGATAAATTTTATGTCAATGAAATTATATGTGGGTGGCCTAGCTTATAGCGTCACCGATCAGGAACTAGAACAGTTTTTTTCTGAACAAGGAAAAGTATTAAGTGCAACAGTCATTAAGGATCGTGATAGCGGCCAGTCCAAAGGCTTTGGCTTTGTTGAAATGGAAGATTTGAAAGAAGCCCAAAATGCCATCAAGACATTAACAGGCAAAGATCTCAGTGGGAGAACTATCACAGTTAACCAAGCTCGTCCTCAAGAGGATCGACGTTCTGGCGGAAAATCCCAAGGAAATGGTAATTATCGTAGATCATACTAGATAGTTAATTTCTTAAATCACAATTTTTTATATTAAGCCTGGGCACCCAGGTCTATTTAAAGTGTTTGCATATGATAAAGAATAAAAAACATATTATAATTGTACGTTCTTCCACTAAAGGACTCAGTTCTCTAAGTGAGGTTTCCTGCAATGCTATATTTGAGGTTTTGTCGAATAATTTTACTAGAGTAGAAGTAAACCTAGTCAACAACGCATCAGACCTTAATAAAATAGTAGCCAACCATCCGGACCTTGTATTTCTTGGCATGGAGTTCGTCCCAACCGACACTTCACTAGGCATAGCAGACCCCAATAAGATATGGCTAAGCGACGTGTTTGATGATATGGGCATTGCCTATACTGGGTCAAGCAAAAACGCACATGAGCTCGGACGCAATAAGCCTATGGCTAAACAAAGAATACTTGATATGAAACTCAATACTTCGGCTTTTTATGTTATAGGGCAAAACAATATTGGCGACATGAAAGATCTGCCTATGAACTTTCCATTATTCGTAAAGCCGGCAAATCGTGGTGGCGGACTCGGCATTGATAGCTACTCCGTAGTGCATAATTTTGAGGAGTTGCACTCGAAAGTTTGCTCAATCAATATTAAACTTAATTCAGAGGCCCTAATTGAAGAATACTTACCAGGTCGAGAGTTCAGTGTAGCTATATTAAAGGAAGAAGTTTCAAGAGAATACATTGTGATGCCAATAGAACTAATCGCCCCTCAAGATAAATTTGGGAGTCGTATTCTAAGTCGACAAATTAAATCAGCAAATGCTGAACAAGCTATAGCTGTATCTGATCCAATTACAAAAACCGCCATAGTTAGACTTGCCCTGAATGTTTTTAACGCTTTGGGTGCTCGCGATTACGGCCGAATCGATATTCGCTTAGACGTTAATGGTATACCCCAATTTCTAGAAGCTAATCTTATACCCAGCTTAATAAGTGGTTATGGATCATTCCCTAAAGCTTGTTTACTGAACTTCGGATTGGATTATGAGTCAATGATACTACAGATAGTAAACCTAGGCTTAAGGCATAATGACAGTGATTATGATGGAAATATTTTGGAATCTATGAATACATTTGAAGTATTCAATTCTAAAGAAATGACTCTCTGAAAGTTATAGATTCCAGCCACCCAAAGTTAAAATTGACAAACATAAATCCAAATAAAATCAGCCCATACATAAATAATTTTGTTGACTGGAGCAACAAACTTGAGCTGTCTGATCTCGTTATAGTTTTGCAGTAGCTAACTGTCTCATATAGATTAGAAAACTCATCGAAGATGCCAAGTTTAAATCGCAAAGAAAGCGCCCATTTTTAAGTAAAATTTAAACTTAATAACTAATTTATAAAAGGAAGGTCTTCAATTGGTCTTTCTAATATCTTAGAAAGACGCTCAATCTGTTGAAATTTACAATATTTAATTGGATTACCATTAATATCATAAATCCTATAATAGTGATCAAATTTAACTGTTAATCCTTTAAAATTCTTAGCCGTTGTGGGCTTATCGATTCTTTTAATGACATAACCATCGTAATAGTCTTGTAATATTCTTTTTATTTTAACGTAATGATTAAACGCCATTTTTTAGTTATTTAATCTATTGTCTAATTATCTAATTTTAGAGTTAATTAACTGGTGGGCTAGGATTTGAAGAGGTGTTACTTGTACTATTATTTGTGGTCGTACTGGTGTTGCTATTTTGGTTTGAGTTCGACGAACTTGGTTGCGTTACATTTACTGTAACTGGACTAGAGTTAGTGCTATATAGAACGCTATCGACGACTTCTGCCGTGAGAGAACTTCCTATTGTTAATCCATTAACCGTCACGGAAGTATTGTAAGGATTAGAACCAGGAGGAATATTGATAGTGTAAACAGTTTTGGAATTATCTATAAGTGAAATAGTTCCGGCTGGTGCGGTTGTATATGATCCTCCAGATAAGGGATGAGTACCTTGAATTGCCGTAATTGCAATCGTACAATTTGCCTTAGAGTTAACATCGTCACAATTCACACTATTGATCGATATCGAGGGTTTTACATCTGAACAATTATGTATATTGTCTGATTGTGTTGGAATTGAGCTTGTTTGATTCCCATAAAAAGTATCAATTGAGAAAACATTTGAATCAGAGATATATTTACGTGCCAGTGAAGGTGTACAAGAGGTTGCTAAAAGACCTGAAACTTTATCTATGGTTTTGGTTGAAGAGGTTAAATTAGAATTAAACCAGGAGGGATAAATATCAGTCGATGGACTTGGATAAACCCATCCATAATAATGACCTAAAACTTGTGCCGGAGGATTATCCACAACATATGCTGGTAAATGTTTAATCCCAGGTGGAGGAGTCCAATTAATAGGTTTTTGATTACTTGTTAAGTAAGTTATCATACCTCTAGTTAAGGGTTCGGTTAACCCTTCAAGACCACCGTAATGGGGAATAAGAGGTTTAGTTGCTGTATGATATCCTACCCAACTTCCGACTACATATTGAGTTGTCATACCCATCATTAAGCCGGTCTCATCTCCGTGTGTAGTACCGGTCTTAATTGCAACATCCCAACCGTTAGTATGTTGAAACTTCCAACCAAAGCTAGAAATTGGCGTACAATTGGTTGCATTACAATAACCCGGTAAATAGCTTGCGTTAGGATCAGATAAAATATTATCGACAATATAGGCAGCATCTGGCCTAACAACTTGAGAAGGTGCTGGCTGCTTCCACTGATAAATTGTATTCCCAGAATCATTAGTAATTTTTAAAATAAATGTCTGTGGGACATAATTACCTAATCGAGCATCAGTTGCAAAACCGTTTACGTTTTGATCCAATTGCAAGTATCCACCCTCCCCAATGGCAGCCGATCCATAACAAGTGGTCTTAATAGTTTTAGCATTATTGGCATAACAGTCATAGCCGCTGGTAAGACCCATTTTTTCGGATAGACTAATGGTCTTCTGTTCACCGTTAATAAGCATTGCCTTAACGGCTGGCACGTTTCTTGACCCAGCAAAAGCATATCTTATAGTCAAAGGACCAGGATATTGGTAATCATAATCATAAAGACAATTACCTCCTTTATCAGGAATCGCTTTATTAGTGCAGGGGTAACCAGGTAAGGGCTGTTGAACATCATATAAGACACTTCCAGCACCAACATTATTATTATCATTTATTAAGGCCGTATAATCATACAATTTATAGGTCGAACCTGGATTTATTGGTATGGTTGCATAATTTATCTGGCCATCAGTTGGATTATTAAAATTAACCCCTCCAATTAAAGCTGTGACTTGACCAGTTGGAGCATTTTCGACTACCATCGCCTCTTCATCACCACCATCATTAACGACATTATTTAAGTTGCTTGCGACTAGTTTTTGAGCCTCATTCTGTTGCGATAAATTAAGCGTTGTAATAACTTTCCAAGCACCTTGTTTTAAGATCTTTGTACCTAATTGATCAACTAGCTGTTGTTTAGCGGCTAATACAAAATAAGGTGCCTGAATGTTCTGATATTTTGAAGATAGGGGTTGTACCTCAGACAATATATCAACCGCTTTAGCAGCTTTAGCCTGAGCTGGAGTTATCATTTTTAAAGAAACCATTTGATCTAAAACATAATGTTGTCTGGCAATTAGAGCACTAGCGTCAAAATAATTAGCAGTGGTTGCGGGATTATAGTGAGGACTACTATATGGAGAATAGAATGAAGGAGCCTGAGGAATAGAGGCTAGAAATGCCGACTGAGCTAAAGTAAGTTTAGATGCAGGCTCATGAAAATAATCTTCACTCGCCGCTTGTACTCCGTACTCAACGTTACCGTATGGAGCAATATTTAAATAAGCTGTTAAAATTTGACTCTTTGTATACTCTCTAGCAAGTTGAGCTCCCATAATAACTTCTTTTATTTTCTCTGATATAGTTAGAGGGTCAGCCCATCCTTCATTTAATTTAGCGACCTGCTCAGTAATCGTTGAAGCGCCCTGGAGACCATGACCCAGGTGTAAGATATCGTGAAGTCCCGCTCTAATAATAGAAGATAATCTAAAGCCGCTATTTTGATAAAAATGTTTATCTTCAATAGCAATGGTGGCATTTTTCATATAACTAGATATATTATTGGAACTAACTGGTATTCTTTTAATGTCGTTATAGTCTTGCCATAAAACCGTATTACCGGTTCTGTCATAAAACGTTATACTGCCACCAAGTTTTTGATCATATATATTGCTTAGATTTGGAACTTGTTGAGAAAAGTAAACAATCACACCTATGGTTAGAACAACTAAAGCCACCAGACAAATTCCGGAAATTTTTGCGACTTTAATTAAACCCTCTCGAGTCAAGAAATAACTTTTAAGTCTTTCGATGAAGGGTAGGTCCTTGTTGTTAAAAGCTTTTTTAGCAAAATTTAAGTTACGTCCCGTCATAATACGCTTACGAGATGAGTTTCTACTAGTTTTAGTCTTGTTACGATTCATTCGTTATATTATATACAATCAAATATTAATTTAGAAACCTGAATATAAGGTTTAGTCTAAAAGATTCTATATTCTCATTATAATTAATGTCTTTTTAAGGTTATATAACTTGAATTTATTAGCTCAAATTGGCTTAATAATTACAACCACAGCAAAAAAACAATGCTATTCATAATAATAGTAATTCTATAAATTTAGAATTAATTAAGTAACAATCCCTTATATTACGCTATATACAATCAATTAAAATAAATTGCTATAATAAATTAGATGTCATCACTAGATAATGGAGAGTATATACCTTATTTAACCTTGTCTGAGGAAGCAATTCTTTCGGAACACAATCCAAAACTATTTTTATTATCTTTATTCCCAAACGCAAGCATCGAACAAATTGAACTATTTAAATTATTCGCAATCGGCATATTTCATAACGGTTTATTAATGGGCCTTGAGGTTACTGGGGAAGAACCAATTGGAGAGATCGAAGCTTATCAAATGGGCGTAAAAGATGGGCTCAATCAACGCTCCTAGCTTCAGATTCAGAAAATAAATTAAAAAATATTGTATTTTTTTATAGAAATGGTCTAATATACTTTATTATTCTGTGTGTTAAAAATTTATGAATATTGAAAATCGCGCATTAAGTCAAGTTATTAGCTTGGAGTCAAATAGAAACGACTCTCCCTTAAATGGAAGTGAACTATTTGGGATAGGGCAAATAATTGAAGAGCTACCCTCATTAAAGGGAATTATTTCTCTCGAACCAAAAATTGGGACAGTCAAAATCCCAAACGCCGATGGCTTCGAAACTGTTACAAATAAATTATTCTCAGGTCTTCCTGTGTTCAAATGTGAATACTTGCCAAATGATTCGAACTATCCCTTTATTACTGATTCAAAATTTGTATTTCAATTAGCCGAAGGAAGAATCTTGGTTCCAAGAATTCCGAGCTTAAGACTTGATCTCTACCTAGGGCTACTTGCAGCCTCTTGTCTACCCGTTGAGACAGGTGAAGCATTTAGCGAAATTGTAGCATTCTATAATGGGAACAATAATGTAGATGAAACAATTACCGCCAATATAAATAATGCTATAAGTTATGGCGTTGAGAAAGAGATAGCATTCTCATTAATGCCAGATTTTGATGAACCCTCTAGATTGAGGGGAGCCTTTCTTTTACATGGCATTTTAAACCTTCTGCCTGAAAAAACTGAAAAAAAATCATTCTCAAATTTACTTAAAAAATTAGGCTTTGGAATAGATAGCTTTGGTAGAATACCAAGAGAAATAGAAATTGTAGATAAACATTATAGAGTTATAAAGGATAGATTATCGGATCCTAGAATAGCTATAGCTAATCTATAAAGAATATCAATCATTCAAAATATAAGGATACTTTCATTTAAAAATGCTATAACTACTATAGTAACCACAATTTAAAGGGGGATCTTATGCAACAAAGATTACTTGGATCAAAATTAAAAGTTTCAGCTATTGGTCTTGGATGTATGGGAATGAGTGATTTCTACGGTGTAGCCAGCGAAAAAGATGCTATCAGAGTTATCGACTACGCCATAGATAATGGAATTAATTTTTTAGATACTGCCGACATGTATGGCCCATTTACGAACGAAAAGTTAGTAGGTAAGGCTATCAAAAATAAAAGAAACCAGGTTATACTTGCTACTAAATTTGGTAATCAAAGAGCCGAAGATGGAACTTTTATAGGCATAAATGGTAAACCTGAATATGTTAAAAAAGCCTGTGAAGCAAGTCTTAAGAGATTAGGCGTAGACTATATTGATCTTTACTATCAACATAGGGTTGATACAAGTGTACCAATAGAAGAGACGATCTCCGCAATGGCAGACCTTGTAAAAGAGGGAAAAGTCAGATATTTAGGTATGAGTGAAGCAGCTAGCGAAACTATTAGAAAAGCTCACAAAGTTCATCCTATAACAGCTCTCCAAACAGAATATTCGTTATGGACAAGGGATCCAGAAGAGGAAATACTAAAAACGATAAGAGAACTTGGGATTGGTTTTGTGGCTTACAGTCCACTAGGTAGAGGTTTTTTGACCGGACGATGGCAAAAACCCGAGGATCTTCCCAAGAATGATTGGCGCCGTCAACAACCCAGATTTCAGGGAGAGAACTTCTATAAAAATCTTGAAATTGTTAAAGTGATAGAGGACCTTGCAAAACAAAAGGGAGTTAAACCAAGTCAAATTGCTCTAGCTTGGTTACTCGCTCAAGGGGAAGATATTGTCCCAATCCCAGGCACTAAAACCCTCCAATATTTAAAAGATAATATTGAAGCTGTTAATATTGAATTAAGTAAAGATGAGCTTAAGCTACTGGATGTTTCAATTCCAGTAGGCTCAACAGCGGGAGATCGGTATCCTAATATGACAAGTGTAAATAAATAGCTATGCACGAACATCATCATCACTTTAAGTATGACCCGGCCCAAAGAATGAAAATTCTCAATCCTGAGGATATACTAAAAGCCATAGGGCTTAAAGAAGGTATGTGCTTTGTAGATCTTGGCTGTAACGATGGATACTTCACTTTGCCTGCCGCAAAAATTGTTGGAGATAGAGGTAAAGTAATAGCTCTAGATATTGATGAAGAAGCTTTGAATCGATTAAGCCAAAAAATAAAACAAAATAAAATAACAAATACAACGATACTTCATAGTGCTGCCGAAAAATCATTGCCATATAAAAATATTGCCGATGTAATTTTTTTTGGAACTGTTTTACATGATTTTAATGATCCAATTAAAGTTTTAAAGAATTCTAAGAAAATGCTTAAAAAGGACGGCATCATATATAATCTCGACTGGCAAAAGACTCGATCGGAAATAGGACCTCCATTCGAAATTAGACTAAGTATAGATGACGTTAGGAAACTTGCTGACGAAGCTGACCTTAAGCTGGAATCATCAAAAAATATTAGTGATTTATTTTATGAAGTAATACTTAAGAATTAATTTTTAGTAACTTTATTGTGTTTTTAACCATTTTGTTATAGTATATTTTAGTGACTGAAACTTTATCTCAACCAAATTTAGAAGAGGCGGTACAAAAGCTTCAATTAGCAGGGAACGCTAGAATTCCGGCTGATATCATTGAGGCCGCGATAAGAAGTACCAGCAATGAAGCAAAAATAATCTGTCAATCGACCATTCATGAAGAACCGTCCTCGTTAGCGGAAGCTCGAGCTAGATTAAATCAAAAAGTTGGGTTAGATACAGAACCAATTAGCTGTTCTCAATTCAACAGTATTATTTTAAATTCCATTAATCCTAAATTTATTGTCGCCACAGAAAGTGAAGATCAAGAAAAAAGACTTACTGTCTCACGAACTCCACTTGGTAAAAACGTTGCTGCTGTAATGGGTGGCCACCTCCTAAACCTTTCTAGAACTACTAATACTCCACTAAGAAAATTAATAGGTGAATCAAAAAAACAAGTCGAAAATGAAAAACAAGAAATAGTATTAAACTCATCGATTTCGACTAGAGTAGCCCTATTAAGCTCTTTGGTTAGCGTCGGAGAAAAAGAATGGGTCTCCAATGGTGATTTGACAGAAAACTTGGCAAGCACAGAAGTAACGAGCATTTCCTTGTACAGACATATCAGAAAATTATTGGAAGCTAAAATAATTGAAAGAAAAAATCCTAATAGAGACTCCAGGAAAGAAAGAGATATTCGGGGATATTTATATAGGATTGTCCCCGAAAATAGTTATTCATCTCCTAGAAAAACGGTAGAAAGTTTTCTTGCCATTATTGCACTAACTTCAGTAGTAGATTTAGATTTTATAGATCAGGGTTTACAATTTTTAGATGAGCTTTCAAGTGATAAGGTTATTACACCAGCTCTCTTAAAAAGATCTTTTGTTAATAGCAACCATACCGGAAAAACTTTTGAACGTACTAGAAAAAATAATTAACGTTTAATTAAATAGTCATTAAAACTTCTTTAAGTACGTATTGCTATCTAAGAAATGACTACTAAATTCTTTAGCATTGTAAGCAAAAGATCTTAGCTTTATATAATCTAAGAGATTGATTATAAAACTATTTGGGTTTATTCTAAAGAAGTTAGGTGGAGACCAGAGTTTGATTAGTCTAAGAAGCACAAGGCTATGAAAATAGCTTTAGTAGCACCATTAGAGGAATCGGTTCCTCCCCATAAGTACGGCGGTACTGAAAGGGTAGTAGATCTTCTAGCAAAAGAACTGGTTCAATTAGGTCACGATGTTACACTGTTAGCCAGTGGAGATTCTAAAACTACTGCTAAATTAATTGTTTGTTCCAAATACTCCATCAGAACATCGCCAGCTTCAAAAAATCCTACCTTAAGGCGAGCTCTAAACCTGGAAGGTCTTTCAAAAGCTTTGGATTATTTAAAAAAACATGATTTCGATATTATTCATAATCATTTCGGCTGGGAGTTTCTCTTATTTTCTAAATTCATTAAGACTCCGTATGTTACTACTCTCCATGGATCATTAAATAAAAAAATAGAACCAACTGCATATAAAATGCATGGTTATTATAAGAAGTCACCAGTTATTAGCATAAGTCACTCGCAAAGAAAGCCTTCGCCATGCTTAAATTACGTTGGAACAGTTTATAACGGTATAGATGTCGAAGAATTTGAATTTAATGATAAACCTAAAGATTATTTATTTTTTCTAGGTCGAATTCATCCTCAAAAAGGTCCAGATAAAGCTATCGAAATTGCTAAAAAAACTAACCACAAACTTATTATTGCCGCTAAAGTTGATCCATTAGACTATCAATACTTTGTTAAAAAAATTAAGCCCCAAATAGACCATAAACAAATTGTATATATAGGAGAAGTAAACCAGAAGGAAAAAATAAATTTACTAAAAAATGCTAAAGCTCTAATATCTCCAATCACCTGGGATGAGCCGTTTGGAATTGTCAATATTGAATCATTAGCCTGCGGGACTCCTGTTATAACAATTAGTAGGGGATCAATACCCGAAATCTTAAATAAAAGGGTAGCCTTCTTATGTAAAAATACAGAAGAGATGATTAAAAAGGTTGATAAGATCAATAGAATCGATCGCAAAGAATGTCGAAGACATGTTGAAGATCATTTTAATTCAAGATTAATGGCTCAAAATTATTTAAATATATATAAAAAATTAATTAAAGAATGGGTCAATTAATTAAAACCAAACATTCTTTAAGATTTCTTCTTCGAATTTAAACTTATCTCCATCTTCTGCTCTTAGGGGCAATTTCTTTTCTATTTTAATAGCGATAATAGAGGCTGCTGTCCAAGCTTGAACATCTTGGGGAGGCTGCTCAATTCTATTTATTTTATGGTTTATGGTATCGTCTATATCTATTATCCTATTGTTTAGATAATGTGTTTTAGTTAGATCTCCTCGAAGATATTCTGGGAAACGTTTAACGCTATCAATGTCTTGAAGAATAATTTTTTCTAGAAATCTTGCTAGCCCAAAATAACCATGTCTTTCAAGACCCTGTATTATCAAATAATTGTCCCAAATCCAAACACTCCCATTATGGTAAGCGCCAGGTCTAAATCTAATTTCGTCACTTGCTAAAGTTCTAATTCCGCTATAACTTAATAATTCTTTAGAAAAAAGCTGTTTTATAGTCTTTTTTACATAATCATTATAATCTCCATTTAAAAATAACTGGGAGTTTAATAAGTGTCCCATATTAGAAGTTCTTATCTTAAGTTTTCTAATATTTTTATGATCATCTCTATCAAGACCTAAAACAAAATATCCACCCCTATCTTCATCCCACAAAAATTTTAAAATATTGTCCTTTAAAATCTTAGCTTTAATTTTTAGCTTTAAGGCCTTTTTAACATTTTTGAAATGTTTTTCATATATATCACTAGCAGAAGATAAGGCATCATAAGCTGAAGCTTGAACTTCAACTGAAGCTATACTAAATTTATGATTAGCTATTGATCCATCGGCATGAAAATAACTATCCCAGGAATCTTTCCACGCCTGATTTTCTATACCAAGTGGAATTAGTGATTTAAACTCAATAAAACCAAGCTCACTTGACTCGATTTTAGATAAGATCCAATCTACAGCTTTATCAAAAGCATAGCTCATCTTTCTTTTCTTAGATTTTCTATCTTTGTAGCTATGACTCAATAATCTAAAACCATATAAATTGCAATAAAGAGCAAAAGTTTTAATAAATTCTAAAGTTGAATCAATTGATCCATAATATGGCCAGTCCCAACCTCTTTGTTCGGTCAGTTCTCTAGCAATGGAGTCATTAGCGGGTTCCCTATATTCATGAATTATCTTTCCTTCCTCTTCTTCGCGATGGGCATTAAATTCTACTCCCTGAAGTTCTGCTAATCTAATGAGAGTTGTTTTAGCAAGAGAGGGATATTTATATATTAGATCTACCGCAACTCTTAAAGAATCACGTCCAAAAATAGCATTATATCTTAAAAACTCCCTCTCGTTTAAATGATCGTTTAATGATTCGGCAGCTATAACAGGTCCATATTTTCCAATCTGCTCATAGTTTTTAGCCCTCGTTAATTCTTCAATTGCTCTTAATTCAGAAATCGGATGTTTAGGAATGTTTTCTTCAAAATTTTTAACATATACTATTTTTTCACCTTTTAAAAGTTTAGGAAGGGGATTACTTTTAACCATAACCTTATAATAGACTATCTATAAAATTTCAAGAAGTACAGATATGCAGATATTGAATTACTATTAAAGTTATATTACAATTAATAGAGTTAAGTAGACACCGTTAGTAACATATAGTTATAAAGGTGAACATTGTCGTCAACGAGTTGTAGAGAAACGCTTTCAACAATACACAATAGGTTGAAGCTAGGATCGGATACATTTTCTCCATTAATTCAATAACATTCACTATAAAGCCTTAATGAATGAAGCCTAATATTTTCAGAAGCTTAACTTAGGTTGCCTATAAATTAAATCGATATAAAGGAGTAATTTATGGATTCAAATCAAACAGCATTACTTGTAATGGATGTTCAAGGAGGCATATTAAACAATCTCAATCAAGATAAAGAAGATTATTTAAAAAAGGTTCAAAAAGCAGTAGATTTTGCACATCAAAAAGAAATATTAGTAATCTATATAGTAGTTCGATTTAGAGCAGGATACCCTGAGTTAAATCCAAACAATAAAATGTTTTCTTCGATAAAAGAAAGATCTAAAGATTTTTCTATGGACCAAGAAAATCCATTAACAAGTCCCGTCTTAGAAGTCACTAAAAATGATTTGGTTATAACTAAAAAACGCGTAAGTGCTTTTGCTGGAAATGATTTAGATATGATATTAAAAGCTAAAAATATTAAAAAATTAATTTTAACTGGTATCGCTACAAGTGGAGTGGTCTTAAGCACTTTAAGATATGCGGCCGATCAAGATTATATTATAAGCGTTATATCAGACTGCTGTGCCGACTCCGACAAGGAAGTTCATGATTTACTAATTAATAAAGTTTTTCCAAGACAGGCTGATGTTGTTAGCCTAGATCAATGGACTAACGAATCTAAAGAATAAATATGATAAAAGGCGTACTCAAAAACTTAAATCATGAAAGTCCTCACTATAAGTGGGTAGCTCTTTCAAATACAACATTAGGAATATTAATGGCTTCATTAAACGCCACTAGTTTGATTATTGCCCTACCTGTAATTTTTAGAGGAATTCATATTAATCCACTCAGTGCTAGTAGTTTTGTATATTTGCTTTGGATTCTAATGGGTTATATGCTGGTTACGGCCGTATTAGTTGTAACCCTAGGAAGACTAGGGGATATGTTTGGTAGAGTAAAAATGTATAATTTAGGTTTTGTTATTTTTACTTTAGGAGCTTTAGCAGCTTCACTAACCTGGAGCCACGGAACAGCTGGAGCTTTAGAATTAATAATTTTTAGAATGGTTCAGGCGGTTGGAGGAGCCCTTCTAATGGCAAATTCAGCTGCTATTTTAACTGATGCATTTCCGCACAATCAAAGAGGTATGGCACTTGGAATCAACCAGATTTCTGCAATGGCTGGATCTTTTATAGGAATACTAGTAGGTGGTTTTTTGGCACAATTTTCATGGAGATGGGTATTTTTATTTAATGTTCCAATAGGTATTATTGGAATCATTTGGTCATATCTAGCACTAAAAGAAATTGATGTATTTCACCCTGCCAAAATCGATTGGATCGGTAATATTACTTTTGCTTTAGGTTTAGCATCCTTATTAACAGGCATAACTTATGGAATTAAACCTTATGGGAGCTCAGCTATGGGATGGGGAGACCCTCTGGTAATATCTTTGATCAGCGTCGGACTTGTCTTCCTTGTAATCTTCATTCTATTTGAAAGAAAAGTTAAAGAACCTATGTTTAATTTAAGTTTATTCAAAATAAGAGCTTTTACAGCCGGGAATATTGCCGGATTATTGGCTGCCGTTGGTAGGGGAGGGCTTCAATTTATGCTTATTATGTGGCTTCAAGGCATTTGGTTACCCCTCCATGGGTATGATTTTACTCAAACCCCTTTATGGGCCGGTATATATATGATTCCGACAACAGTAGGATTTCTTATAGCTGGACCACTATCTGGATATTTGTCCGATAAATACGGAGCCCGACCCTTTGCGACCGGAGGGATGCTTTTAGCCGCTGGAAGTTTTGCTCTTATGATGTTACTACCAGTAGATTTTCCATATTGGGAATTCGCTATTATCCTTGTTATCAACGGGCTTTCGTTCGGAATGTTTTCCTCACCAAACACTGCCGGCATAATGAACTCAGTTCCGTCAAGATTTAGAGGAGTTGCTTCCGGTATGAGGGCAACATTTCAGAATGTTGGAATGCCTCTTTCAATCGGAGTATTTTTCAGTCTGATGATTGTTGGCTTAACTGCTAGTGTACCTAAAAGCATATATCAAGCTTTAACGTCAAATGGCGTATCACATGTTATAGCCACTAATCTTGCTCATCTACCTGCTGTGAGCTATTTGTTTGCCGCTTTTTTGGGATATAACCCCCTTAAGACCTTACTTGGCCCCAAAGTTTTAGGTAGCTTAAATATTAAGGCGGCGACTCGATTAACCTCAAAAGAATTCTTTCCTAAAATTATCGGCCAACCTTTTAAACATGGCCTATTAATCGTTTTAACATTTGCGATTTCGGCCTGTTTGGTAGCAGCAATTGCATCATATTTAAGAGGTGGCAAATATGTCTACAAAGATAAAGCTGCATAAAAATCTGTAAAGCAAGTATAATGTTAAAGGTGAACAGCATAATCCCAAGCACAAACATAAATTTTAGCCACACAGATATTGCTCTAATCGCAATTCTAGTAATTTGGGAATTAATCTGGAAGGCTATTGCTCTCTGGAAATCAGCAAGAAATGATCAAATTGGATGGTTTGTTGTTTTAGCTATCTTAAACTCTTTAGGTATTTTACCAATAATATATATCTTATTTTTCCAAAAAAAGAAAATTTAATCGCTATATTATCTAGATCTAGGCCTTTTATAGTAATTTTCTAAATATACTCCACCCCATATCCCGTATTTTTCGCCATTAGCCAAAGCCCAATCTAGGCACTCATTCATTATGGGGCAATTTTGACAAATCATAGCTGCCTGGCCAATAATCTCTTTTTTGCGAAGACTTATTACAGTCTTGTCAAATTCGGGAAAAAAGGTATTTGGATCTTGACCATTACAGGCTCTGGAATCAAATAATTCCTGACCCACATAATAATTAAGACTGGTACTTAACTCCGCACTTAAAGCCATATTTATATTTTACCATAATTTAGACTATTGAAAAGGCATGATAAAATATAGCCAATGTATAAGCTAACTTCTAAATGGCACGATGCCTTAGACATGCCTAAATATGATAAAGAATGGCATAAGAACGACATAGCTGACGAATATAAGGAATATTTAGATGAAAATAACATCATCAAAAAATGGAGTGAATTAAGTGATGTTGTCTATACACATTCAAGAGCTAATTGGAGTGGGTATAAAATAGACTACCCCCTTAATAAAGTTACCATTCCAATTGGACTTATGTATATGTATCCCAAATATTCTTTAAGATACTTATTTTATAAAAGAGCAGGACACAAACTCAATAAAAAAATTCACTTAAAGGAAGTAAGAAACCCTAAAAAAATACATAAATTAAAAACGATTGCTCAAAGAAATGGTCTAGGCGAAGAAGAATTTGTTAAAACCTGCCAACAGTTGTTAAAACACTGGATACTTATTCCATAAGCCAATTGATTTAATAGCATATTGACCAATGTAGGTTTATATGTTAATATATGCCTCATGTCTTACGAAAGAAATCAATCTAGTAAACCCTTCTTTGAAAACCCAAAGAAGGTAGCTATTACCTCGATAGCCACTCTTGTAGGAGCTACTGCACTTTATTTTGGTATCAAGGAGACAGAAAGCTCTGATCCCAATACCGCTAATTACGCAGTTGTTGCTAAAGAAACTTTAGCCCAAGACATATCGATGGGTCAAAAAGTAGATGTAGCTAAAGTAAATTTAATATTCGGAAATACCAATATTTATGATCCAGTAGTAATAACTTTACAGACCGGTAATACGTTTGCAATAGGTTTTGAAGATGGTACTAAAAATAATTCAAATATGAATCAATTTCAATTAGCTAATAATGA
>JAJZYA010000055.1 GCA_021806285.1 bacterium
TCTAGGCTTTCAAAATTTGGGGGTTGAGAATTACTCATGTTTAGTCCTATATATTATATTGGCTTAACGATTTATTACATCTCTGATGAATTCTTCGCTATCAATATCATCTTTTTTCATTACGACTCGATGTCTGAGGGCATATGGAAAAACTTTTTTAATATCTGATAATTGTACTTCTTCTCTATTGTCTCTAAAGGCTATAAAGCGAGCTAAAGCCATTACAGCAAAATGTGCCCTTGGACCCGCCAAAATACTTTCTTCTTGATCAACTGCTGGATTTTCTCTTAGCGCAACAATTAATTCAGATGAGATTCTTCTTGTCTGATCGGTAGCAATAATTGTACTAACCTTATTTCCAATTTTAGCAATCTTTTCGGGACCGCCTTCTAGAACTTTCCTGTCTCTCGTCTTCAAGTCCTCTATCGACAATATTCCGTTACTTGAAGGAGAAGGGAGTCCTATACTTACACCGAATCGGTCTGTTAAAGCGAGAGACATTTCAGTAGTACCCTCCCGATAGGATTTGTGAGGATTGCGAGTACCAATAGTAACATTTCTTTCGGGAAGACTATATGTTTGTTTACTACCAACTGGCGTGACTCTACCTTCTGCCATTGCTTGATGAAGACCGGCCGAGCTTCTTTGTGACATCCTATTTATTTCATCTACTAGTAAAATTCCATCCACAAATACTGGGCCTTTATGAAAGACATATCTCCCTTGAGCTTGGTCCCAAAACAAACTTCCAGTAATGTCTGAAGGCATTGTATCTGGAGAGGCCTGAACTCTTTCTATATTTTGGCCTGTTATTTTAGCAAATTCTTCGGCCATAGTCGTTTTACCTACGGATGCATCACCGTCCAATAATATACTTTGACCAACTATTAATGAGCCTATTAATACGTCTCGATGTTCTGGATATTCAAAATATACTTTGCGTGCAAGTGAGGCTTCTAGCTGATTTAGCCAAACATGTTCTTCTGATATTGCTAGATTTTGTAATTCACTCATAATACACTCCTTTTCTTTAACTTATTTTCCTAAGATATCTCTTAATTAATTTGTAGAAACCGAAAGAAGTTAGACCCAGTGTGATAATTGATCCTAAAAACCATGGTTCTTTATCTACAGTCTTCGCAACAGGTGCTGAATTTAAATCCTGATTCATATACTTGTCAACTAAGTTTTTGCTATTTGCTAATTGTAAAGTAGTATGGTTAAAACTTAAATTCTGTGCATCAACAGAGGAATTACTTGGATTGCCACCATCAATTGAATAATTAGCATTGTTTGTTCCGGCTGCTATAACATCAACTTTGGTACCATTTTTTTCAATTTTGCTAATGACATTATTTATTGGTATACCACTTTCAGAGTTTACTAATGTTCCGTCAGAGTAAATAATAATCTCTCCACCCTTACCTAGCATTTGTTCGGCATTAAATAAACCTTGGTCAAGATTTCCTCCACCGTGTAATATGCTTGAAGTACTAATTTGATTTGCATTAATATCTGACTTATTAGATAGGCCGACATTAGTTACGGCATTTTGATCATAAGATACAATTCCAAGCTTACCATTATAAGAACTACCTAAAGCGGCCGATATTCCAACATCATATCTAGATTGATTTGGGCTTAAGTCTTCTGTATAAATCATGGAGTTAGTGGCAGCAGCGACAACAACCACATCTTGTTTCGTAGTTGTACTCTGATCGGTAGGATTAGAAAATGTTAGACCAAGGCTTGCTGCTAGTCCTAAGAGCGCTATCATTGGGTACTTTGGTAGTTTTTTAAACTGTTCTAAATTACTTCTTCCAATAGAATTTTTAGACAAATCTATAGTACCATCGTCTTTAGGTTGTCTTGTGACAAAAGATATTGCATCATTTAATCTATCGTGATCTGGAGTAGAAATAGGTGTGAATTCATGTTCAAATGATTCACTAGCTTCCTTCTGTAATCTTCTGATTTGCCAAATTCCAAGACCGGTAACAGCAACAGCAAGAGCAGTACCAACAATAGGATCACCTACATGTGGAACTTCATGGAATTGATTCAATAATGAATTAATCTCAGACACAATAACCCCTTTAAATTACATGTACTATTTTATACGTTTATGTACTTATTGTCAAGTTTGTACTATTTTTATTATTTTGTCTTTCTTAGGTTTTATATATAAAATATATAAATGCTTAAAAAAGATAATGTATTAAAAATTCATAAAAAATTAAAAGGCAAACTTAAAATTGAACTAACCGATAAGCTCGAAAATAGAAAGGATTTAAGTATTCACTATACGCCCGGTATAGCAAAAGTTAGTGAATATTTGTATGAACATCCTAGTGAAGCTAAGGATTATACTTGGAAATCCAACAATTTAGCTATTATTAGTGACGGATCAGCTGTACTTGGCTTGGGTAATATCGGCCCAAATGGAGCTTTACCGGTTATGGAAGGTAAAGCCATGATTTTTAGACAATTTGGCGACATTAATGCTGTTCCTATCGTTTTAGATGTTCACGACAAAGAAGGTATTATAAAAACCATTAAGGCAATTGCCCCGAGTTTTGGAGCAATCAATCTTGAAGACATTGCCGCTCCAATTTGTTTTGAGATAGAAGAAACCCTTAAAAGAGATCTAGATATTCCAGTTATGCACGACGATCAACATGGAACTGCCGTGGTTGTTCTAGCTGGCTTAATTAATGCTTTAAAGCTTGCCCATAAAGATCTAGGAGAATGTAAGGTTGTAATTGTAGGGGTTGGTGCCGCGGGGACAGCTATAGCTAAGCTCATTAAGGAATATTCACCTAAAGTTAACTTAATTTTAATTGATAGTAAAGGAATTATTTCCAAAGACAGAAAAGATCTTAATAAAGAAAAAATGGATCTCTTAAAAATTTCAAACTTAGACAATTTGTCTGGAGACCTAAATAAAGCAATCAAAAACGCAGATATCTTCATAGGTGTATCCAAACCTAAACTATTAACTAAAAAACATATCCAGTCAATGAATGAAAAGGCCATAATTTTTGCTATGGCTAATCCAGATCCTGAAATTTATCCAGATGAAGCTAAAAAAGCAGGTGCCTTTATTGTAGCTACAGGAAGAAGCGACTTCCCTAATCAAATTAATAATGCTCTCGCGTTTCCAGGAATATTTCGAGGAGCCTTAGACAATAAGATTCAAAAAATTACAGACATACATAAAATAGCAACAGCTGAAGTTATAGCTAAATTAGTAAAAAAACCAACTGTAGATAAAATAGTGCCAGATATTTTCGAAGCTAATCTAGTTAAATCTATCGCAAAAGCAATTAAGTAGTTTTCTTAGGTTTTAAATTCGAATCTGTTTTTACTTCAAGAGCGTTCTTACTAAAAGTAAAACCAAAGGTACTCCCTTTTCCCTCTTGGCTTTCGAATATTATAGCCCCTCCCTCACTCGATATAACTTTTTTAGCCATAAATAGTCCTAACCCAGTACCATCTGGTCTAACTTTTCTAGCATTTTCGGCTCTATAGAATTTAGTAAATAAGTGATGTTGTTCAGCTTTTGGAACTCCAATGCCATTATCTACCACTCTAAACTCTACTGTTTCGGGTTTGTCTTCTAGTATTATGTCTATTTTACCTCCTTGAGGAGTGTAATATATAGCGTTATCTATATAGTTCATTATTACTTGTCTAGTCTTAGTTTCATCTAAACTCATAATTGGGAAGTTCTTAGGCTTATTGTATGTAAGAGTCTGATTCTTAGATTTAGCAATCTCAGTCATCTGCCCCATTTCTTCACCAACCATATTAGATAAATCTACAGATTTTTTTTCGATAACAAATTTACCAGACTTAATTCTTGAAACATTTAGTAAGTCAGATATTAGATAAACCATTCTTTGGGCAGAGAAAAACGCCTGATTGAGCATTGTTTTTTGAGTACTATTTATTTTGCCTCCATCCCCTTCTAGCACCATAGATATATACCCTTTGACACTAGTTAATGGAGTTCTAAGTTGATGAGAAGCCATACTTATGAAGTCATCTTTAGATTCATCCAGAGCTTTAAGTTTTTCGTTAGTACTTCTTAGTTTTCTAGTTGCTTCTTCGATTCTTAGTTGGAGTCCAACGTTAAAATTTTTAATTTCTTCATAACTCAAAGCGTTTTGAATGGCCAAAACCAACTCTTTAGAGGTTGTGTCTAGGATTCTTATGTCTAAATTATTATATTGATTACCGCTTTTTTTAGGACCGAGTATTAAATAACCTAATTCTTCCACTGATTTATTGACATTAGTGGTTAATCTTATTAGTACTGAAATATTATTTTTACTTAATAGATCTTTTAATTTAGCTTGGTTGGTGTCAAGATCGTCGGTAACTATAATACTTCTATGGATATATGGGATTAATTTTCTTAGCCCTTGAACATCTTCGGCCTTAAAGTTGGGATGCTCCGTTCCAAATAACCTATAGTTTTGAACCTCCCCTGATCTTAATCCAATGATACAA
>JAJZYA010000056.1 GCA_021806285.1 bacterium
CTCCTGAAGATGCTATTAAGTGGCAAAGGACTGCTGATCAGTTTAGAGAGTATTTAGTAATCTTATATAAAGATAAAAATTATTTTGCCAAAGGATTTTTATTAGAAAATGATCGGAATTTGAGCTTCGATTACACAGTTGATATATCCAGTCTTTATGGCGTATTTATGTACTCCGGGTTAGATATAAACTCTCCCATGATCTTAAATACGGCTAAAAAAATCGAAGATACAATTTTGAATACCTCTCCTGGAGGAGGAGTTATTAGGTATAATAAAGATAATTATTTCTTAAAAAAACAGCAATATTTGGGTAATCCTTGGGTAGTGAGTACTTTGTGGTTAGCTCAATTTTATATTTCTATAGATAAAAAGGATAAAGCTCTGGAGCTCATTAATTGGTCGTTACAAAGAGAGCTCAAAAGTGGTGTATTAAGTGAGCAGTTTGATCCTGAAACCTTACAACCATTAAGCGTAAGTCCCCTAGTTTGGAGTCACGCTGAGCTTATCAATACAATTTTGGATTACTACGCTAAGTAATTTATTTTTTAGGCTTTACTTCGTTACGTCCTAGACTTTTTTTAGTTTCGGTAAATAAAACTCTTTTTCGTAACTTGGGGCTGTATTTTAGGAATGAAATTTTATCTGGAGTATTCATCGTATTTTTAGTTGTATAATAAATACGCTCTTTACTCTCTTCACTGTATAATCCAATAATTTTTCGCTTATCGCCTTTTTTAGCCATAAAATATTCCTTTAAATATTAAGTATCTATTCTAACAGATAAATATGTACTTGTAAATTATAAGTGGAGCCACGACCGGGATTTGAACCCGGGACCTCAACTTTACCATAGTTGCGCTCTACCAACTGAGCTATCGCGGCTTATTTTACATATTTTATTTTACTAATTTTTAGAATTATTACCAATCTTTTTAAGGTATATGATATCTTTAGTTTTTTTGGTAGAATATGGTATATTTATTGCCGACATAGCTCAGTGGCTAGAGCAGCTGTTTTGTAAACAGCAGGTCGTGGGTTCGAATCCCTCTGTCGGCTCCAATTGCAGAGATAGTGAAGCGGTCAAACACGGCTGACTGTAAATCAGCTGGCATTCGCCTTCGGGGGTTCGAATCCCTCTCTCTGCACCAAATTTTGTAAGTTGATTTAATTCAGGAATTTTAATTAGAGTATCAATATTGGGGAGTTAATATCTTCCTTTTTTTTCGTAGCAAATTAAATATCTACTTTTCTTGGTCTTCTTATTTTGGTAGGTATTTTACTTTTCTTAATTTTCTTTTTGAATTTTAATCTAAGTTCGTTGGCTTTATCTTCGCGATTATTTGCCAAATAGGTATTGTAAAGAAGAGTAAATGTTTCTCTATTAGGTTCAAGTTCTATAGCTTTTTCTAGTTCACTTAAAGTTAATTTAATATTTCCGAGTTTTTCCTGAACTTTAGCATAGGCTACATGTCTTGCAGCTAAATCATTTTCAATTTTTAAGGCCTGTTCGAAGGCTATGGCAGCTTTTTCGTAGTTTTCTGTGTCATAGTAGATCAAACCCAAGTTATGCAAGGAGGAGGCTGAATTTTCGATACTGCTAGCTATTTCAAAGCAGTCTATGGCATCTTTATATGCTTTCTGTTTAGCATACAGTATTCCTAACCTGTTATAGGCAGCTACGTTTTTTTCATCTATCTTAAGAATAGTTAGAAGTGCCTTCTCAGCTTTTAAAAATCTATTCTCTTTAATACTATGATGAGCGATATCCCATAATTTTCCGATTCGATCACTTATTTTTTTGGATACTTCATTAACATCATCATCCTTGGGATTAAGATTAATGTAAGCAAGAGCCCCAAATAATACAATAATTAAAATTTCATACATATTAGTAGATTTTTATATTTTATCACTAATTAGATATTTAAGAAATAATCACTTAGAAGTGTTTTTAGGTGTACTTGATTTTCGAGATCTTCTTCTGCTATTAAAGTTTTATTTAAAATTTTTAACCATTTTAAGGAGTCCTGATAAGATTTGGAAAGTAACCCGAATTTTGACATTTGTTTAATTATATAAAATATATCCATAATTTTTTCTTTGTCTTTAACTAGGTTATCTACCATTTTTAATCTATTAAATTGATCATTTGAAAGTATATCTTTTGCTATTGATATCTGTTCATCAATATTAGAGTTTTTATTGATTAGTATCTTATATATAAGTCTTGGTAGGGAGTTTGATATATTCATGGCCTTTTTAATATCTTCAAGCTGGTAACCTAAATTCTTGTAATGATCGATGATTTCATCACTGCTAGGTTTTAGTATTCTAATCTTGATACATCGTGATTTAATAGTCGCAAGAAGAGAGTTTAAATTGTTAGTAGATAATATGAATAATGTACTTTTTGGGGGCTCTTCTAAGTTTTTTAAAAAGGCGTTTTGGGCTTCTAAAGTCATTTTATCTGAATTATTTATTAGTATAACCCTGTTAATTTCCTTATCGATTGGAACTTTTAAATTAATAAATTTATTAATTTCTTTAATTTGATCTATTCCTATTTTTTTATCTATCGCCTTGATTCTTAATATATAAGGATACCTTTTAAATTCTAGGTCGTTTAAAGCTAATATTCTTTGAGCTAAAGATGATATAATCTTATCTTTATATAAATATTTGTCACCATAAATAATTAATGGAACAACCGGATTGTTTAAGTAGTTAGATAGATTCTGCTTATTTAATTTAGATATTAATTCAGTTCTTATCATTTATTAAAAGCTTATTAAAAGAGTTTGGAAGTTTTGAAAGAAATTCTCTATACTCATCATCTTTTAAGTATAGACCTAGTTTTTGGGCGTGCAAATACATTCTATCGAACGAGGAGGCGTTCTTAGAATATAAGCTATCACCTACGATTGGATGTTTTAAGTACTCTAAATGAACTCTTAATTGATGGGTTCTCCCAGTCTTTGGTTTTAATTCTAGCATCGAGTAGTTTTTAGACGTTTTTAATACTCTATAAGCCGTGATAGCTTTTTTCCCACCCGATCCTACCTTAAAAGAATTAGGCTTTTTAGCATTTCTTATAATTGGAAGATCAATTATCGCTTCTTTTTCTAACATGTGTCCAAATACAATTGCGATATAAGTTTTTTGAACGTTTCTTTTAGCAAACTGTTTACTTAACCAAGTAGCATAATCCTGATTTTTAGCACAAATCATAACCCCACTGGTATCCCTATCTAATCGATGTACAATTCCAGACCTATTGGTTAAGCTATTAAAACTAATTTTATTCTTTAGCCAATCAAAAAGGGTATACTCTTCATTTAAGGTTCCCTTGGAATGTACTAATAACCCGATTGGTTTGGTTATCACAATAATATTTTCGTTTTCAAATATTACCTTAATTTTAAGCTTTTTTTGTTTTATTTTTTTTAGAGGCTTTAGGACTATTTTATCATGAGCTTGATCTACCAATGTTCCGGACTTCGTGACAATTTTATTATTAACGCTAACTAGACCTAATTTTATAAAATGATTAATATTACTTCGATTAAATTGTGGGTTTAGATTTGTTAAATAGTGATCTAATCGTATTTTTTGGCTTTGTTGGGTCATTTCCTAAGTCCGACAGCTTTTTGAACCTTTAGAAGAGTCTCGTTAGCAATTTGATTCATTTTAACTTCGTCAGACTCAAGTTTTTTTAATATCTTATTTTCATCAACTTGGCTTAATTTTAATTTAAAGTCGTTGGCAAAATTTGTGTAGGTTTCTGCGACAACATTCTTAAAGTCTGAGTATCGAGAGTCGTCTTTCCAGTCCTTTAGAATATCTTGAATACTAACATTATCTAGTAATGATAATAATTCTATGAGATTAGATATGCCTGGTTGCAATTCAGGGTCGTAATTAATTTTTGAGAGATTATCGGTCGTAGCTTTTTTAATTTTTTCGGCACTAATTTCGGGGTCATCTTCTAAAAATATTACTCCTTTATCCGATTCACTACTCTTCGACATTTTTTTGTCGGGGTTATACAGATCTTTAATTCTTAGAGGTTTATCGATCTTAAAGAATTTATTTTGAGACTTTAATTCTTTAGGAATAACGAATATATTTCCAAATTTAGAATTAAATTTTTGAGCAAGGTTTCTAGTAAACTCTAAATGTTGGACCTGATCTTCTCCCACAGAAATATAGGTTGTATTATATAAAAGTATGTCAGCAGCCATTAAAACGGGATAGTTGAAGAGTCCAACACTTAAATTTTTATTATTTAAGGATTTATCTTTAAATTGGGTCATTCTTGATAGTTCGCCGAAACCACTAAAGCACCCTAAAATCCATGCTAGCTCTGAATGAGCACTTACAAAGCTTTGGCG
>JAJZYA010000057.1 GCA_021806285.1 bacterium
GGAGAAATGTTTGGATAAGAAATTTAATTACCAAAAGATTAGTGATAATGCTAGCGTATTTTCTAAAGATAATTTTAAGAACAATTTTAGAGATTATATAACTAAGTTAATTAAATAATTATGTGTGGAATTGTAGGATATATAGGTAATGCTGACGGGGTGGATTACGTACTAGAAGGATTAAAAGAATTAGAATATAGGGGATACGATTCGGCTGGTATAGCCTGCATTAATAAAGATCAAGATCCGTTTCTTTTAAAAGAAGTAGGGAGAATAACAAATCTAGAGAAAAGCTTAAAAAAACAAAAAATTTCATCTTCTTTAGTTATAGGTCACACCCGTTGGGCAACACATGGTAAACCCACAAAGAACAACTCTCATCCTCATTACAACAATTCTAAAACCATATATGTTGTTCATAACGGTATAATTGAAAACTATTTAGATATAAAGAAAGAGTTAATAGATAAAGGATATAGCTTTTATTCTGAAACCGACACTGAAGTTATTCCTAATTTAATAGACTATTATTACGCTAAAACTAAAGACTTTAAAAAAGCTATTAAGCTTGCTTTAGGTGATTTAAGAGGAACCTATGCCCTTTTAATTGCTTCTTCCCTCTTAAAAGATAAACTTTATTTAACGAGACTTGGTAGCCCCTTAGTAGCAGGTTTTGCCAAAGACTATATAGTTGTTGCTTCTGATCAGAATGTTATCTTAAAACATACTCAAAAAGTTACTTATTTAGAAGATTTTGATTTAGCTGAAATTAGTGGAAATAAAATTAAAATTGAAAACCTTAAAACCCTTAAAGTATATGATCCTAAGATTGAAATTTTGGACTTTAATCTAAAAGAAGATTCATTGAATGATTTTCCAGACTATATGTTAAAAGAGATTTTTGACATACCAGAAACTATCAGACTAGCTACTAAAGGAAGGATTGATCCTAAAAAAGGCTTAGTTAAATTAGGAGGGTTAGACAACGTTATGTCGCAACTTGAACATATTGATCGGATTATTATAGTGGCTTGTGGAACATCATATTATGCCGGCATGTTTGGAGAATATTTAATAGAGGAGATTTCAGACATTCCAGTAGAAGTAGTGCTTGCGAGTGAGTTTAAATACAAAAAAGAGCCCATATCTAGAAGTACTTGTGTTATAGCAATATCTCAGTCTGGCGAAACAGCCGATACGATAGCGGCTTTAGAAAAAGTTAAAGATTTTGGAGTGTTGAAGCTTGGGATAGTTAACGTAATAGGAAGCACCATTAGTAGGATTACTGATGCAGGGGTTTATTGTCATGCAGGAACGGAGAAAGCCGTTGCTTCAACTAAAGCTTTTGTTTCTCAGGTAGTTATTTTGACACTTATGTCTTTAAGACTTAAAAATGTTTCCAATAAACAATCTAAGCAAATACTAAAAGAGATTGAAAACTTGCCTTCTAAGATTGAAGAATTGTTAAGTAAAAAGAATGAAATTAAAAAACTTAGTCAAAAATATTCGAAGTATAAAGATTTTTTATTCATAGGAAGAGGATACGACTATCCCACTGCTTTAGAAGGAGCCCTAAAATTAAAAGAAGTTTCCTACATTCATGCTGAGGGCTATGCTGCTGGAGAAATGAAACATGGACCCTTGGCTATGATAGATCAGAATTTTCCAACGGTTGCAGTAATAGGGGATGAAGTTTTATACGAAAAAACTTTTTCTAATATAGAAGAAATCAGGGCCAGAAAAGGACCTGTATTATTAGTGTCTTCAACTCTAAACAAAAAGACTAAAAATATGGTTGATGATGTTTTCTATTTACCCAAATCCAGTAATCATATAGGGAGCATTCTAGCGGCTGTATTCTTACAATTATTTGCATATTATGTATCTAAAGATTTAGGATTTAATGTAGATAGACCTAGAAATTTAGCTAAGTCCGTTACGGTTGAATAAGATTAAATTAACATTAGAATAGTTTCTATGCATAGGGCGGTTTCTTCCCAGTTTGCAATTTCTATACTATCTATTCCAAAAGCTTTTACCGGGTAATCATTACCCCCTTCTTGTAGTCTATCGCCAATAAATAAAATGTCTTCTTTTTGGATTTTTAATTCTTTGATTAATTTTTTCATACCATAAGCTTTGTCTATCCCAGGCTTGGTTACATCTATAGATGTTAAACCTCCTACTCTAAATTCATATTCTGGAACCAATTTCGAAGCATAATCTCTTAACTTTTGTTTTTTGGTATTATCTGGATCCCAGGCTTCTTTCAATTTGACACCTTCATTACCTAAAGCAGAAACTATGTCTTGACCCAATACTGATAGTGTTATCTGGGTCTTACGATCTTCAACCATCTCACCATATATTTTTTCTGCTTTATAGCCATAATAGTCTAATGCCTTTAGTAGAGCTTCACTTATTCTTTGACGATCTTTTGGTTCTATTTCTTCGGAGTATACATTGTCCCAGTTCTTAATTTTAGGATTATATCTGAAATAGCTTGTACCACAGGTTGGCATTATGTGGAGCTTATTAAAATGATCTGGATTTAAAATATTGCTAGATAAGAGTTGAACATAAAATTGTTCGAACTTTCCACCAGATATTATACAAACTTCAAACTTTTCTAATAATTGATTTAGGTCCGACGCCATTCGATCTGGAACGGGTGATTTACTGGGTGCGATAGTGCCATCTAAATCAAATGCTATTAACTTTTTTATCATTTATTTATTATAGAATTTTTTACTTAATTCTCCGACTTTTTGAGAAAGATCTTTTCTAGTTACTAAAACTCCGTCGGGAGTATTAACTACTACTATATTATCTAGACCAACAACAATTAAAGGTTGCTTATTAAAATTCTGAATAAATGAATTCTCAACCTCAAATGTTTCAATATTATCGCCCTTAATGTGATTGCCTTCTTCATTATTATCAACAGCTTTATGAAGATCGGCATAGGAACCTAGATCTAACCAGTCGAATGATGCAGGAACAACCATTAAATTTTTAACTTTCTCAATTAATCCGTAATCGATTGTCTGATTATTAAGCATCAGATAAGTATCGTTATATTTTTCTTTAGAGTTACTTAATTGTTGGTAGTTGTGATAAAGCTCTGATGAATAGGTTTTCATATCCTTTATAAAAGTAGTGAAAGTTGCTACAAAGTAACCACAATTCCATAAATAATTATTACTTTTTAGATAGTCTTTGGCTGTTTTAAAATCTGGTTTTTCTTTAAATGAATGAACCCTATAAACTAAATGTTCACTGTTTAAAAGCTTGTCCTTCTTGATATAACCAAAACCCGTGGCTGGATAATCTGGTTCAATACCTATTAATGCAATTTGTTGATATTGACTAGCAATCTCTCCGGCAACCTTAAAAGTATGAGCAAAACCATCTAAATCTCTTATGTAATGATCGGCTGATAATATAGCTATCGGTTCATCGTGATCAACTTTATCTTTAATATGAATTAAGGCAGCTATTATACAATTCGCAGTTCCTCTCCTTGCCGGCTCTGATATAAAAGCATCCTCTGATAAATCTTTTAATTGATCTTTGACATATTTAATGTGGCCTTCTTCTGATACGACAAATATCTGATTACCTAATTTTTTAGCTCTCTCATAGGTTTGTTGCAAAAGCGATAACTTATCGTCATTAATTCGTAAAAGGTGTTTTGGATATTGGGGTGTAGATATGGGCCACAATCTAGTGCCTGAACCTCCAGCTATAATTATTACTATCATTAGAATAATATTATCACTATAAATTAAATATATTAAACTTGATCCTTGTTTTTATTATCTATTATAAAAACAAATTTTTTATATAAAGTGTAATTCCATACCAATCCAGTTAACGAGCCGATCATTAAACCCAGACCATAATAAAAATGTAAATATTGAACAGTTGATATTACAATTCCACTATTAATTAATACTCCACCTATAGCACTTATTTGAAATTTAATAAATTTATTAACCATTGATTTATTATGGTGATTCTTAAATGTCCAATAATTATTGCCAAGAAACGTAGCTATCACTGCTAACTCGACACCAATGATTTGCGAAATTACAATTGAAAATCTAAATAAATCATAAAATAAGGCCAACGATACATAATTTACTATAAAACCTATACCCCCTATAAATAAAAACCTTACTTTATCTAAGGCAATTAGTTTATAATAAAAATCAAATATATGAGTTTTAATTTTTTCCGTCATGAATAAATATAATTTACTTTCGGTTATTATAC